>JBHIBX010000325.1:0-1524 GCA_046759285.1 Candidatus Omnitrophota bacterium | reverse complement strand
GGCTTTGAATCTGTCGTGGTGGACGATGAAGCTTATGTCCTGGGCTGGCACGACGCGAAAAATAAAATAATATACCTTGCGTTCGATGTCATGGAAGAAATACAAAGTCAGATTAAGTCGCACGACGAATATTCCGAGGAACTTCTTGATGAGTATCTTGCACATGAGCTTATATGTCCGTTCTTTGGGCCGTATCCCGCATGCCATTACCGTGCTATACTTGCGCAGCAATTTGTGCATGAAAAGAATTATACCGCTCAGGGATTATCTAAGGGGTTTTTGGGAAGGGTGCTAAGATATATCATTGATCGGAAAGTGAAGGCCATAGTTGATGAGGAAGCTCGGGCAACAAGAAAGATAACACCCCGGAAAGATAGCAAGGCGCAAGCAAAAGCGACACAACCCCGGGAAGAAAAAACCGCTCCGGAGCCGGGATTTACGTTTCATGGCAAAAATACAGGCAAAAAAGTAAAGAGCATGCTCGAGCTCAGACAGATCAGCGGCAAAACAGCAATAACGGTTATAAACCTTATGAAGGATCCTTCCGGCAAGGTTGAAGAAGAGATAGATATCGAAAGCGCGAAAGAATTTGCGCTGAGCCTCCAGCTATTTGAAGAAGACGGGAAATTTTATCTATTCGGCGGAGGGTACCTGCCACCTGATGAATTAACGTCGGATGAGGCTTTGCGCGACCTTTCTATACCGGAAAAACTGGCCAAGTGCTTCAGGGAAACGGCGCTCTCTTTGACATTCAACAAGAAAATCGTCATTGCTTTCGACGTCAAATTAGCAGCAAGCTCGTATGAAGATCCCCTTGGACGCCTTATACAGGCTTTGCAGGAGCTGAAGGAAGATGAGGCGTATGCCGCTATTCTGAGTAATCTTGTACTTGTTCCTGCCGATTCCAAAGAATTGCCCGGCCTACTTGAGGGACATATTGCTGCGAAAGACACCGAAGTGTTCGTGTTCGCCTCAAACGATTCAAGAAAAGACCTGAAAAATATAGAATCTCAGGTCCACTCCTCTTATATCGAGCATAAAGATTTCAATCCTGACTCATATTTCCCGATCGCGGAAGTAGTCGTAATCACGCTGGCGGACTACTGTGAATCTATCATCGGGGAAAACGCCCGCATCACTATTCTCAATATAAGAGACAAGATCCTTCAGCTTAGCGAGTTGAACATAGAATCAATAATCAAGAAAGACGGAACTCTCATCTTTAAACTCCTGCCAAAGGCGCGAAAACACGAAAAGGGCGAACTCATCAGGATGTACGCGACTCTCAAGCGCCTCCTCATCGCCGCATAAATATCTATCCGCTATATGCTAAAAGATTTGCAGATCCAATCTTATCCGTGTAAAATAACATCATGCGTTTCGAACTTTTATACATGCAGCTCCTCTGTTTCGGCCTGCTTATCCTCGCGGCTTACTTCGGGGGAAAGCTCTCCCGCCGCCTGAACGTGGGGGAAGTGGTAGGACAAGTCGTCGGCGGACTCATCGCCGGCCCGATTCTTCTTC
>JBHIBX010000324.1:0-1525 GCA_046759285.1 Candidatus Omnitrophota bacterium | reverse complement strand
TATGTTGCATTCCTTCGAATGCAAGTACAGCGGTTCGATAACCTCGGGGTCATCGACCATGTGGGAAACCCTTCTAATCCCGATCTGTCCGATTTGAGCGGCTCTTGGGTACCAGTCCGCATCCTTATCGTACTTCGCAAGAGGATGCTGTTTCAGCTTCTCTTCATATTTTATCACTCCGTCCCCGTAAAAATAAACTTCTTCTTCGAGGTTCGCCAGAAGCTCATCGATCGTTATCAAAAGGTAATCCGTGATCCTTTTTGCGTGACTTTCGTCCCGTTCATAAATACAGGAATACACTTTGCCTTTACGCGCGTCCAATAGCGGCGCCACGCGCTTTGCTTCGCTCGGAAAGTTCAGGACCATCGCGTCCATCGTCGGCACCCCGACAAGTTTATTATTTAATACCGCCGAAAAACCCTTGACAGTCGCCGCCGCTATACGGAGTCCCGTAAAAGAACCCGGGCCAAGCCCCACGCATACAAGATCAATATCCTCGAACTTCCATTCGATTCTTTCAAGCATATCTTTTATCGTCGAGACAAGGATCTCACTGTGACTTATACCAACATCCTCGTGATACTCAGTCTTTACGGTATCATCCTCAAAAAGAGCGATGCTCAAAAATTTCGTCGATGTATCGAATGCAAGCGTTTTCATAGGTTTTCCACTATTCCTTCGTATCTCTCTCCGACCGCGAGAAACTCAAACCGCCTTTTTGTAAGGTCCTCGTGATTTATTTTTATTTCCAGGTATTCGTCCGGGAAAAGGTCTTTTATCTTGTCCGCCCATTCTACGACAGTGATCCCCTTGTCGTAAAAATAACGTTCCCAGTCCACGCTCTCGCTGAAATCTTTCTGCTCAAGCCGATAGACATCAAGATGGTAAAGATCCTTCTCGCCATGGTACTCTTTTATTATCACGAACGAAGGACTGTTAACATATAAATGATCTTTGACTCCCAGGCCCCTGGCCATTCCTTTCACAAAAACCGTCTTGCCCGTCCCGAGCTCTCCTTCGAGGGCGATAAAATCACCTTCTGTCAGATTTCCGGACATGCGTGAGGCAAGTTCTATTGTTTCTTCGGGTGAATTGGTTATTATTGTTTTTGTCATAGGTGCTTGAAGCCTTCCATCCTGAGTTTGCTCGGGCGCCCGTTCTCTTCTATAAGCCGCCGACCTGAGCGCTTACGGGTTATCTCTCCGATAATGTAAAATCTCATTTTCTTTTTACGTAACTCTTTGCTTCGAAAAAGCTTACGCACTTCACCGATCGGCATTGTAAAAAGCAGCTCAAAGCTTTCTCCGTAATACAGCGCATCCTTTAGAGAAAGGCCTTTTGAAAGCGGGATGGCCCCGCTATAAACTATGCATCCGGTATCACTTTCAGCGCATATTCTGCCCAGGTCCGGAGCGATCCCGTCGGATGTGTCTATCATGGAATTTATCTCGTAGTGTTTCGTAAGGAAGCGGGCTTCCTTCAGGCGCGGGACAAAATCCAAATGTTCTTTTTTTCCGTTCCTTAC
>JBHIBX010000323.1:0-1540 GCA_046759285.1 Candidatus Omnitrophota bacterium | reverse complement strand
GGAATAATCGGTATAGATGTCGTTGAGCCCAAAGAGGAGGCAGGCCGGCTTAAGGCGTTTCACGAAGCCAGTATTGTGTACGCGGCGCGTATTAACGCGATCTTTACCGCAAGGGAGCCGGATCTGGTCATTCATGCCGCGGCATGGACCGATGTTGACGGGTGCGAGGAGGATCCTGATAAAGCTCGCCTGGTCAATACGACAGGCACACAGAATATAGTCAAGGCAGCGGCACATATGAAGATCCCCCTCATATTTATAAGCACTGATTTTGTATTCGACGGGGAAAAAGAAACCGCCTACAAGGTAGATGACCAGGGCAAACCCATCAGCGTTTACGGCAAAACCAAGTGGGAGGCCGAAGAGATCGTCAGGCGCGATCTCGACAGTTATATGATCATAAGGACCAGCTGGCTTTATGGAAAGAACGGCAAAAATTTTGTAGATACGATCATATCAAAAAGCAAAACTGAAAAAAAGCTGAAAATCGTCAATGATCAGGTCGGGAGCCCGACGTACGCGAAGGATGTTGCCCGGGCGATAAAAGAACTCATTGACGTCACTGACGTTTACGGACAGGACACCTATCACATAACCAATGGCGGCCGGTGCTCCTGGTACGTCTTTGCGCGGCAGATATTAGCCGACATAAAAGCCGCGGAAGGCATTGCTATGGAACCTATAACAGCGGCAGAGCTTGGAAGGCCCGCACCCAGGCCGAGATTTTCCACTTTAGACAATAGTAAATTCAACAAAAAGACCGGGTACATAATGCGTCCCTGGGACGACGCGTTAAGGGACTATATTGAAAATGAGTGCGTATACTGAACTTAAAAGGAAGATCAAAAAAAGAAAAGCGACCGTGACAGTCGTGGGCCTTGGCTATGTAGGCCTCCCCATAGCTCTTGAACTCAGCAAAAAAGGTTTTCAGGTAAACGGACTCGACACAAACGCGCGACGTATCAGGAACCTGAAAAAGGGCGTCTCTTACATTGAAGACATTCCTTCCGCGGAAGTTCGCACGATGCTTGGAAAGAAGAAATTTAATGTAACGAGCTCCGAAGCTGTGCTGAACAGGTCGGACGTGATAATCATATGCGTGCCTACGCCTCTCAGGAAAACAAAAAACCCCAACATCTCTTACATTATTCGTGCCAGCCGTGCCTTGAGTAAGAAGATGCGCTCCGGCCAGCTTATTATCGTGGAAAGCACGACATATCCGGGGACTACCCGGGAAGTGATATTGCCGATACTCGAAAAAAGCGGAAAGAGAATCGATAAGGATTTTTACCTGGCTTTTTCGCCCGAAAGGATAGACCCCGGAAACCAAAAATATGACTTGACCAATATACCTAAAGTCATAGGAGGGGTATCTAAAAAGAGCACGGAACTCGGCAAGATGCTTTATTCAAGGATAATAGATCGGGTTGTCGGCGTTTCCAGCACTGAAGCGGCTGAAGTGACCAAGCTCCTGGAGAACACGTTTCGCATAGTCAATATAGGCCTGATAAATGAAGTTGCGATTCTTTGCCATAAATTG
>JBHIBX010000322.1:0-1558 GCA_046759285.1 Candidatus Omnitrophota bacterium | reverse complement strand
GGTTGGTCAAAGGCGAATGTTTCGATGTTCATAGAAATCAGTTGAATTATTCGGAGTTTTATCGTTACTTAAAGCCGGGCGATATAGTACTAGCGCACGACTCAATTTATCGGCTGGAAGTTGAAAAAGTGACCGAAGAGGCCATAAGGTTCCTGTCGCATTCTGATGGTCTCCTGATGAATCTGAAAGGACTGCATATAAAAGGTGCGTGTAATGATCTTCCGTTTTTGTTTTCAAAAGATCTTGACCTGATTAAGGAGGCGTGCGATTGCCGGCTGGATTATTTAGCTCTATCTTTTGTTCGCAATGCGAATGATATACGTACAGCAAAAGAGATTTTGGATAAATATCAGGGCAGTT
Organism: Candidatus Omnitrophota bacterium; assembly: GCA_046759285.1. Taxonomy (GTDB): domain Bacteria; phylum Omnitrophota; class Gorgyraeia; order Tantalellales; family Tantalellaceae; genus JBHIBX01. Next base: position 1,198 of record JBHIBX010000322.1, on the reverse strand, counting down.
CCCCCAGGCTTATTACCAAGGTAGAGACACACGCCGCAGTCGAAAACCTGGATGATATTTTATCCCAGACGGATTCCATACTTATCGACCGGGGTGATCTTTCTTCTGAAGTGGGCATACACGACCTTGCGCACTATCAGGAAAAGATCATTCAAAACGCCAAAAAAGAGGGTAAAAGTGTGTATCTGGCAACGCAATTTCTGAAAAATATGGAAAAAAACCCGCTTCCCTTGATCGCGGAAACGCTTGATTTACATAAAACCCTTAAGACAGGTATTAACGGCATACAGCTGTCAGAAGAGACCGCTGTGGGGATATATCCCGTTCAATGTGTTGAATATGTTTTTAAGGCTTTTAATAGAATTTTTAATGAGAGGTAAGAGAAGTGTGTGGAATAGTAGGTTTTAGCGGACCAGAAAACAAAAGTCTATTGAAGGAGATGAACAATCTCATCTATCATCGAGGGCCCGATGACGAGGGCTTTTACTCGAGCGGTTTGATGAATCTGGCCATGCGAAGGCTCAGCATAATTGACGTCGAGACCGGAAATCAACCGATCTCAAACGAAGACGGGACTATCTGGGTAGTTTTTAACGGTGAGATTTATAATTATATCGAGTTAAGAAAAGACCTGGAGGGAAAACACCGTTTCAAGACAGACCATTCCGACACCGAGGTCATTGTTCATTTGTATGAGGAGTACGGAGAGGACTGGCCGCAGCATGTAAATGGCATGTTTGCTGTTGCTGTTTGGGATGACCGCGCGAAAAAACTTTCACTTTACAGGGACAGGATAGGAAAAAAACCTCTTTATTACGCGCTAAAAGATTCCCGGATCATTTTCGCGTCAGAGATCAAATCCATCTTAAAGCATCCCGCGGTTTCCGGGGATTATGATTTCCAGGCTCTTTACCAGTATTTCGGATTGAAGAACATAAGCGCGCCAAGGACGGCTTACGGGGATATTAAACAGCTTTTGCCGGGGCATGTTTTTTCATGGCAGGAGGGAAAGGCGAGCACAAGGCCTTACTGGAAGCTGGATTTCAGCTCCTCTCTCGGCGATATTACCGAAGACGAAGCGGCCGAGCGTTTATTGGAACTTCTTGAAGACGCAGTGAAGATAAGAATGCGGTGCGATGTGCCGTACGGCGCCTATCTTTCCGGTGGAGTTGATTCTTCCTCAGTAGTGGTCCTTATG
>JBHIBX010000321.1:0-1570 GCA_046759285.1 Candidatus Omnitrophota bacterium | reverse complement strand
AATTTGCGATTCTTTGCCATAAATTGAACATAGACGTCTGGGAAGTCATAAAGGCGGCTCGGACAAAACCGTTCGGCTTTTTGCCGTTTTATCCGGGACCGGGTATAGGTGGGCATTGTATTCCAGCTGACCCGATGTATTTATCGTGGAAAGCAAGGACAGTGGGTTTCAAGACGGAAATGGTAGACCTGGCGGCACAGATAAACCATATGATGCCAAAATACGTTGTTAAAAGGACAAGGGATCTCTTAAAGTCCGCCGGAAAAAGAACGAGAGGAGCAAAAGTCCTTATTGTCGGGGCGACTTACAAGAAGGACGTAAACGACTTGAGGGAGTCGCCGGCTCTGGACATTATAGAGAGCTTGAAGAAGAAGAAAGCTGAAGTGGCGTACCACGATCCTTTTATACCTTATTTGGATCTTTATAAGATCAGGATGAAGTCCGAAAAACTTACAAAGGAGCTTTTGCGCCGACAGGATATAGTTCTCGTTGTTGCCGATCACAGCAGCTTGAATTACAAAATGATCGCTTCGGGTGCCGGACTTATTCTAGACACAAGAAACGCTTTTGGCGAGCGAAAGATCCGCGGAGACAATATAGTCAAGTTATAAGGAGAAAGATGAGCAATTATTTGGTTACAGGTGGAGCGGGGTTCATAGGTTCGAATATCGCCGAAGCGCTCGCCCAGCGCGGAGAGAATGTGCGCGTTCTTGATAACCTTTCCACGGGAAAGGAAGAGAACATGGCGCCATTCATGGATAAAATCGATTTCCAAAAAGGGGACATACGGAGCGAGGGTGACGTAAAAAAAGCCCTTAAAGACATAGATTTCGTCGTCCACCAAGCCGCTCTTAGAAGCGTCGCAAGAAGCGTTGAAGAACCCGTTGAGACTAACGATGTCAATGTCAACGGAACACTGAACCTTTTGATGCTTGCGAAAGAGGCATGCATAAAGAGAGTGGTCTATGCCTCAAGCAGTTCAGTTTACGGTGATTGTGAAGTATTTCCGCAAAAAGAGACATCCACGCCCAAACCCATATCCCCTTACGCTGTAAGCAAGCTTGCCGCGGAATATTACTGCAGGATGTTCAGCAAGACAATTGGACTCGAGACAGTATCCTTGAGGTATTTTAACGTGTTTGGCCCCAGGCAAAACCCGGAATCAAAGTATTCCGCAGTCATACCGGCTTTTATATCAAGGCTTGCTGAGGACCAGCCGTGCATTATCGACGGAGACGGTAAACAGTCGAGGGACTTTACTTTTATTTCTAATGTCGTTGACGCCAATATTGCGGCATGTGAAGTTCCCGGGATTTCCGGTACGGTGTTTAACGTGGCATGCGGCCATGACTATTCTGTCATCGATGTGGCTGAAAACCTGAAGAAAATCATGGGCAAAGAAATAGAGTCTGTCCACGGCCCGCGGCGACAGGGGGATGTCATGAAGACATACGCCGATATAAGCGGCCTTAAAAACGTTCTTGGCGTTGAACCAAAGGTTGATTTTCTCGAGGGCCTTAAGAGGACGGTTGAGTGGTTCGTGAAGGGGAGAGGAAAATGAGGATATTGT
>JBHIBX010000320.1:0-1586 GCA_046759285.1 Candidatus Omnitrophota bacterium | reverse complement strand
GGAGGATATTTCGTAAATGGCTATTATCAAGAGGGTTTTAAATATCTCCCTTCCGGAGCGACAATCGGCATTTCTGTGGGGACCGAGGAAGACAGGAAAATCCACATATTTAAAGACGATTTTTCCCAAAAGTGTAGTCTACGATTTTCTTCAAACCGACCTGTTTCTGGAATTTTCCAAGCAGCCGTCGCTCCTGAGGGAACGATTGCTTGCAAAAAATGACGACGCTTTGGACTACCCGGTGATCCTGGATGAAGTCCAGAAGGTTCCTCAGGTTCTGGATGAAGTACACTGGCTGATAGAGAACAAAGGATTACGCTTTATACTGTGCGGGTCAAGCGCACGGAAGTTAAAGAGGGGAAAAGCAAACCTGTTGGGAGGGCGTGCGTGGCGCTATGAAATGTTTCCTTTTGTTACGGCTGAGCTACGAGATCTGAATCTGTTGAGGGTCTTGAACCGCGGCATGATACCAGATCATTATCTGCGGGAAAATTATAAAAAAGCATTGAAGGCCTATACACAAGATTATTTAAAAGAGGAGGTCTTTGATGAGGGATTAACTCGGAACATTCCAGCCTTCTCCAGATTCTTTGATCCCATGGGATACTCTCACGGCGAACTAACAAACTATTCGAACATCGCTCGGGAGTGCGGTATAGACTCCAAGACTGTAAAAGAATATTACCAGATACTCGTCGATACGCTTTTAGGAAAGATGGTAGCCCCCTTCAAAAGGAGGCAGGACCGACAGGTAATAAGCCGGACTTCAAAATTTTATCTGTTTGATGTAGGTGTTGCCGGATCAATTACAAAGCGACACTTGGAGGAAGAAAAAGGAGAACTCTTCGGAAAAGCATTTGAGCATTTTGTCTTTATGGAGCTATCCGCTTACAATGCCTATAAGGAACTGGATTATGAAATTAATTTCTGGAGAACCAAATCCGGTTTGGAAGTGGATTTTGTGTTGGGCGGGGGAGAGGTGGCCGTCGAAGTGAAAGGAACCGCTCGTATAGATAAAAGAGATTTACGCCCCCTAAAAACCTTTATAGAAGAGTATTCGCCGCGGAAATCGATGGTTGTTTGTAATGAGAGAGAAGAGAGAGTTCATCAACAGATACGGATTATGCCCTGGAGAAAATTCCTCTATGATTTGTGGGAGGGCAAGATTATTAACTGAACCGATTTAGGGAACAGGATATGCCTGATCTTTTAAAACAAGAAAAAACAGTGTCCGATGCTCGTGTTTACGCCAATCTTGAAGGACTGCTCAAATTGCAGCACAAGGCTTCCGGTTTCAGCTTTCTGCCAAGGCAACCGGTCCACAGCCTGCTTACAGGTCGCCACTCCTCCAGGCTACGGGGAGGAGCGCGGTGATAAAAAATTGAACGTCGAACGGGAAAAGATGAAGAAACGGAATTATGACCTGGAAGAAAGGCCGAAAAGAAGAAACTGAACGTCGAACTCGCCAAAGGCGAGCGAGCACTTGTCCGCCTTCGCCGGATCGAACGTCCAACATACAATGGCGCATTGGCCGTTCATAATAAGTCATATACATACAATTAAACCGTGGACTGGTACTCTTGAAC
>JBHIBX010000319.1:0-1595 GCA_046759285.1 Candidatus Omnitrophota bacterium | reverse complement strand
AGATGTCTTCTCAGGTGAGCGAACAGCTTAACAATATTTTTGAAGAGGCCAAGGGGGAATTTTTCGCAACAGTCAACAAAATTCTGGAGAAACATTTTCGCAAGTCTGAGCTGAGTCAGGGAGATCTGAACAGGTTAGAAGATGGTCAAAACCAGATACCCTATCTTTTCGAGCGGATAATGATCATTGCCTATCAGAAGGACGAACCACTTTTTTCCAAATGGATTCAATTAGGGGATAAAGACTCCATGGATAAGTTCCGCAAGAAGTTTATTGCACTGGCAAGGGATTATGCGGCACGCTTCGGCGGTTCACTTTTCCGAAAGTCCGCGTTTGCAGAATTTTCGATGATGCTTCCTCACAACAAGGGCAAGTCAACGCTTGACCTGGTGCTTCAAACCCTGGGCTACCGTGTCAATAACAACTTGCCGGATATTCCGCATGAAGAGAGGTTTAAAAATAAAATTGAACCTGATTTCTATTCACAGTGGGGGATAGATGCTATCAATGCCCGCAAGTGCTGGCCGCTGACAAAAGGGTCTAGCGTCGTCGTCGCAATAATCGATTCCGGAATCGATCCTTATAACTCTCTCTTTAAAGATAAAATCGTGCCTGGATTTAACTTTTTGGAGAGAACCACCCCTCCCTGGAGTGATGAAAGACCGTCCATGATTGACTACGGCCTTCACGGGACAGGAGTATCTTCTGTGCTTCTGGCGATCGCTCCTGATTGCCGGATCATGCCTGTACGCATCGCGGATGCTGACACCATGAATGATCCTCCTTATGATTACTGGTTAATAGAATGGGCCGCAGCGGGGATATACTATGCCGTTAATAGAGGTGCCCATATCATTTCCAAAAGCGCGCGCTTACTTCCCGCAGAGCCCGTAACGGCCGAAGCAGTGAGGTATGCATATGAACATAATGTTGTAATCTGCAGTTCTGCTGGCAATATGCCAAGGGTGCACCTTGGCTTAAGACCGGAAGAGATGCTTTACAGGGCATTCGATAAAGAAGTCCTTTTGATAGGAGGAGTGGAAAAAAGAGAGGAACAAATCCGTCCCTGGCCCTATTCGGTTCCGGGTCCTTTTGTGGATATTACCGCTCCCTCTAAAGATGTTTTCGTTCTTGTACCCGTCTACATGAAGGACCAAAAAAATTCGTATGTAGCAGGAACATCTCTTTCTGCGCCGATTGCCGCCGGTGTTGCCGCGCTCATGCGAAGTGTTGCCCCGCCTTCTGATGAGATTCTCAAAAATCCGGGAGCTTATGTCCGTCTGGTTTCACGTAGTCTTAAGGAAACGGGGCGCCTTGAAATTTTAGGTATGGCTGAGCCGAATGAAGCAGTCGGATATGGCCTGATCGATGCTTATGCGGCGATAAAAAAGATTCAAGACCTGATAAAACAAAAAAGAATTATCTAGTGCAAACGCATAAAATGTTTTTACATTGTCATTGCGAGCCCAAAGGGCGCGGCAATCCTTGTCACGAGCGAAGCGTGGTGATCTCTTAAAGGGTGGCTATATTTATGAGATTGCTTCGTTTCACTCGCATGACATTTATTCCATTGCGTTTGTATTAATAAAAAAAAA
>JBHIBX010000318.1:0-1618 GCA_046759285.1 Candidatus Omnitrophota bacterium | reverse complement strand
GGCCGAAAAGGACGGTCGGCGTTATCCGGGACAAAACTACTAGGAAAGCGGCAGCGCCGGGCACGGAAGGCAGCAAGTAAACCTGGGTTAAAAAAAGGGGTAAGAGGTGCAGAAAAAAGTAAAGACAAGAAAAAGAAAAAAAACAATAAGGAAAACAACAAGTGGTATAGTGTATGTGCATGCCACGTTTAACAATACTATCATTACAATTGCGGATGAACAGGGCAAAGTCCTGTGCTGGGCTTCACCGGGAACGACCGGGTTTAAAGGGTCCAGAAAGTCGACGCCTTTTGCCGCGAGTGTGGCGGCAAGGGATGCAGCAAAGAAGGCCAAAGTCCACGGCATAAGGGATGTGAAGATCTGCTTAAAAGGCCCGGGATCCGGCAAGGAAAGCGCGGTAAGGAGCCTGAAAGCAGAAGGCTTTAACGTAAGAGGCATCAAGGACGTGACCCCCACGCCGCATAACGGCTGCAGACAAAAGAAAAGAAGGCGCATATAAAGCTAGAAGTGAGGAGTTGAAGATATGGCGAGAAGATTAACATCATCTTGTAGAGAGTGCCGCAGGGAAGGCGTGAAGCTGTTTCTGAAAGGAACCAGGTGCACCTCGGATAAATGCGCATTAGTCAAGAGGGAATACGCCCCGGGGCAGCACGGACGGTCAAGGGGACGCAGAAAACCCTCAGGCTATTCCATCCAGCTGAGGGAAAAACAAAAGGTAAAGAGGATGTACGGCCTTTTGGAACGCCAGTTTAAAAACTACTTCGTAAAGGCCGAGAAGGCGAAAGGCGTTACCGGAGAAGTGCTCCTTCAGTTCCTGGAAAGAAGGCTTGATAATCTGGTATACCGCGCGCGTTTTGCTGAATCACGCGCAAAGGCGAGACAGCTTGTAAAACACAGCTTTGCGACCGTCAATGGTAAAAAGGTCAATATTCCGTCGTACCTCGTCAAGGCCGGCGACAAGATACAGATGAAAGGCAGCGACGAACAGAAAAAGACTTTCCGTGAGACAGTAAAGATACTTGAAACACGCGAGGTGCCTGAATGGATCGATGTGTCCGAGGGAGAGCTTACTGTAGATGTTAAGAGGCTGCCGGTCAAGAAGGATATCGGCGTTGCTGTAGAAGAGAACTTAATCGTCGAATTGTATTCGAAATAGTGTTTGACGGTTTAATCAAGAGGAGGGTATATACAATGGCAGTGAAATTGAAAAATTTCGAATTACCGAAAAAGATCGTTTTCAACGAGTCGACGTATTCACCGGTCTATGGACAGGTTATGGCCGAACCGTTCGAGAAGGGTTACGGCATAACAGTCGGCAATTCTTTGCGCAGGGTGCTGCTCTCCTCGATAGAGGGTACCGCGGTTACGCGTGCCAAGATCAGCGGATCGCTGCACGAATTTTCGAATATACCCGGCGTTTATGAGGATGTCCCGCAGCTCCTTATGAACATAAAGGGTTTGGTGCTTCGTTCGCATTTTAAGAGCCCAAAGCCCATCTTTCTCAGCGTGAAAAAGAAGGGAAAGGTGACTGCAAAAGATATAAAGACGGACGAGACCGTAGAGATAATCAATCCCGACCATCATATAGCGACATTGACGGAAAATACTAAACTTGAGA
>JBHIBX010000317.1:0-1625 GCA_046759285.1 Candidatus Omnitrophota bacterium | reverse complement strand
GAATATTTTAAGAGCATCAATCCGACGTCTGAAAATATAGCCCGGTATATCTACGAAAAAATATCAGAAAAAAGACCGGAGCTTCGCCTTGAAGAGGTGACCGTCTGGGAAACAGACACTTCAAGCGCTACATACACTAAACGCTAAACGCTAAACGCTAAAATATGAAAAAAGCAGTTATATTACTATCCGGCGGAATGGATTCGGCAGTCACGCTTTATATCGCCAGACAGGATTACGAGTGCCACGTTCTTATATTTGATTACGGCCAGAGGTCATCAAAAGAGATAGAATACGCCAAAAACCTCGCTGATAACGCCGGTTGTGAGTATCGGATTTTAGAGATCCCACTTGGGTGGAAAGGCAGCGCTCTTTTAGATAAGGAAATAGAGATCCCCGAAGGTTCTGTCAGCAGCAGCGGGAAAATACCGCCGACCTACGTTCCGGGAAGGAATATTATTTTTCTTTCTTTTGCCGTTTCGTTGGCGGAAGCTATCGGCGCGGAAGCGGTCTTTATCGGGGCGCATCAATTGGATTTTTCGAATTACCCTGATTGCCGCAAAGAATTTTTCGACAGTTTCCAGGAAACAGTCCGGCAAGGGACTAAACGAGGCAGCGAGGGTGAGGAAATAAAGATCATCACCCCGATAATCGACATGACAAAAAAAGAGATAGTGGAAACGGGTTACAAGCTTGGTGTGCCGTTCGAACATACATGGTCATGTTATAAGGGAGGCGATGTTCCGTGTGGAACATGCGAGTCTTGCCTTTTTCGGACAAAGGCGTTTGAAAAAGCAGGAGTCCCCGACCCCCTAACGACCGACGAAATACGACCGATGACCGACGAAAATGCAAGCTAAAGTATCTGAGATATTTTTATCGTACCAGGGCGAAGGCCCTTATGTCGGCAGTCGCCAGCTCTTTGTTAGATTTTATGGTTGTAATCTACAATGTATTTTCTGTGACACTTTCATGGAAAGCTATAAGTCTCTAACGAAAGAGAACCTTTTCAGTAAGGTTCTGGATTTCGGGGAAGACTATAACGAGCTTTCGATAACCGGCGGAGAACCCTTGTTGTGCGCGCGTTTCCTTAAAGGTTTTCTACCGTTTTTTAAAGCCCATAGGAGCAAAAGCGTTTATCTGGAGACCAACGGGACGCTTCCCGAGAAATTGGAACAAGTGATCGATCATGTGGATATAGTTGCCATGGATTTTAAGCTTCCTTCCTCAACAGGCGGCGCCCCTTTTTGGAAAAAACACAGAAAATTTGCCGAGATAGCCGCACGGAAGGAACTTATTGTTAAAGCCATTATTACCGATAGCACGAATATGGATGACATAAAAGAGATGTCCTTGATCGTAAGGGACTTGGACAGTAAAGCAACGATCGTCCTGCAACCGGTAACGCCTGTCGATGATCGGGTAAAAGAGCCGGATAAAGAGATGATATTGTATTTCAAAGAGTACATAAAGAAGGAGACCGGCAGGGACGCGATAACGCTCGGTCAGGCGCATAAAGAGTTGGGGATAAGGTAGCGTGCAGCGTATAGCGTATAGGGAGAAAAATATGGCGAAAAAAAGTAGTTATAAGGGCTTACAAGAGAACATCAGGAAAGTTAAGCTCC
>JBHIBX010000316.1:0-1637 GCA_046759285.1 Candidatus Omnitrophota bacterium | reverse complement strand
TGTCACTGCCGAAAAGGTCAGGAAATTTACTAAAGGCAGAGCTAAAGACGGTCACCTTTCTATTGAGACTGTGAAGCGCGACTTGGGAACGCTTGTACATCCTTTAGAGCTTGTTGAAAGGTCCGATGACGGAGAAAAATACAGAGCGTCGGACTTAAGTCCGCCCGAGTGGGAAAGAGTAAAACCTGTCCTTAAGGAGCTTGGAGCACGACCTGATAAAGATAAGAAAGAACTTGCCGCAGCAAAACTTGCAGGACCTGCTTTTATGAGTCTTAAGCAGGTAAAAAAGGAAGTGTTAGAAAGATATCACCATCATTCGTCTGGGAGCAAAAAGCCATTTCTTGTTGAGGTTATGGGCGGGGATTACTCAAAGGCAATAGGTAAAACAAAGACCGGTATAATACTCACTAAAATGTTTAAAGCAAGGGGAATTGATGCCAAATTATATAATGATGACGATTTTGAATATACCTACCCTGGTCATCAGCTTCAAGTGCGCCATGCAGTAAGAGATAACAAGCATCAGGTTATAGTTTCTTCCGGGGCGGGATTAAATTTTAAAGATGAAGCTGATATTCGTATCTTTATTAAAATAAGCTGGCTTATGAATATCTTTTTCTTTATAAAAACCATTATATGGCCTTTTCGCGGAAAACTTTCTTTTTGGATGATATTTGAATGCGTAGTAATATCTATGTCCCGTCTTGTTGAACTTTGGCTTTTCCCGATTATGTTTCCATTATGGAACAAAATACTCGAGAAAAAAGAATTAGCTGAAGCACAGCCGGATATTGTCCTTGAATATAATTTTATAAGCTGGATCCGGGGATTCTGGGATACTGAACCGGAACAGAAGAGTACAGAGAAAAAGTCCGCAAAGAAGCCGTTGCCCGATGGCTCGCCTTACAAGATTTTTGAGGTTCTCCGCACAAAATTTAAAGGCAAGTTTGTCACTGCCGAAGAGGTCAGGAAACTAACCAAAGGCAGGGCAAAAGACGGGCACCTGTCTTCGTGGACCATGCAACGCGACCTGGGAACGCTTGTACACATGGGTATTGTTGAAGTGTCCGAGGATGGTGAAAAGTACAGGGCGTCGGACCTAAGTCCGCCCGAGTGGAAAGAGGTAAGTCCCATTCTTGAATTCCTCGGAATACGCCCCAGTGAAGAGAAGAAGATGCTTGCCGCGGCAATGCTTGCAGGATGGAAAAGAGAAAAGGCAGCAAAAAAGAAACCAGAAAAGAAACCAGAGCCCACCCAACAGCCGCTTTTTGATCTGAATAACCCCATAGATAGAGCCATTGCGTTATATATGGACAGATATCATACAGAAAATCCCTTTATGATATTACGTGCTGCCTTAAAAGAGCGGAACTGGGAAGTAGTTCAGTTTCTCGCATGGAGACTCAGGAATTTATTAACCAGGGGAATGGAAGCCGAAATGTATGAAGAGCGTATGCTTCAGGAAGCAGAAAATAAACTGGAAGAGCGCCTAAGGGAAATGCAAATAAAGGAAGGCTCAATCAAGAGCAGAAAGAAGCCGTTGCCCGATGGCTCGCCTTACAAGATTTTTGAGGTTCTCCGTACAAAATTTAAAGGCAAGTTTGTCACTGCCGAAGAGGTCAGGAAACTAACCAAAG
>JBHIBX010000315.1:0-1639 GCA_046759285.1 Candidatus Omnitrophota bacterium | reverse complement strand
GATAAAACAGGTAAGCCGGTTGCCTCACCGGTTCCCACAGGCTTATCCGGCGCCATAACCACGCTGGCAAGGGCCGATGGCTTCGTTGAAATACCTGAGAAACAGCAGTTTATAGATGTCGGGACATCTATTAACGTTTATCTCTTCTCAAAAACAAACTCTAAAACGTTGCGAAGAATATAACCATGTGCGTCGTAAGGTCTAAAAGCCTTTACGGTGCAATCTTAGTATGTGTTCCGTCATGCGCGCGCATAACGGTGTCAAATCCGAGAGGGGTGTTCGCGGAAAGCAGATAGCCAGTTAGAAAAGGTGACAACATGACAGAAAAAAAGGGATTATTAGATTCGCTGACACACGAGGAACGGGAAAAGATTCTCCTGCGAAACTGGATGTCCCACGACGGGCACTGGTTCAGACACGTCGCGGAGGAGTTCGGACCTGAAGCGGCCAACAAGCTAAACATGCGCACCTGCAGTTCCATCGGGAGAACGGATTGGTTCCGCCTGGTAAAGGCTCTGGGAATAGACAAGGTGGAAAGCCTGGAGCAATTCCTCGAAATCTTCAAAGCAGCGTGGCAGCTGTATGCCCCTCCCCACATCGACGTTGACATAACCATAAAAGATAATCGAATAAAGGCTCAAGTGAAAAAATGCTTCGCCTACGAAGGCGTAAAAAGTATAGGAATGGAGAAAATCTACGACTGCGGAATCTTCGAACGCATCCGCTCTTGGTTGGAAGCCGCCGGAGTAAAATACGAATTAGAACCACCTATCGGAAGATGCCTAAAAGCACAAGGTAGAGAGTGTAGAAGAACGATAGTCCTCCACATCTAAAACTTCTTCCCCACCCTATTTTTTATGCCGTCAGTCCTACCTCGTAGCCCCTTCTCAAAAAATGCGTGCCCATTATTCGAATTTTTCCCTTTTCGCTACTACATATACAAAGGCTATGAATAGCGTAATCATGTAGGCGATCAGTGCCGTGTGGAATAGCGGTGCGCCTTCAAACGTTTGCAATATAACTGAATCATAGAGGGTGGTTGCGCCAAAAGTTATCCCTACAAAGAAGAGGGCAGTTACAAGCAGCACAGACCATTTTCTCATCTTAAAAAGGCCGTAGGCCGTAATCAGGCTTAAAAGCCCTAGAACTCCAATATGTGGAGGTGCAGCGAAATTTTCGACCACTACGTAGAAAACCTCAACAACTCCAGCGACGATGTAGAAAACTGAGAATAGAAACACTACGGGGCTTTCAACCCTGAACTTCGATTTCAACGTCATCTTTCATTCCTTGCACTACCGCTATAATGCGTTAGGTAATAAATTAATTTCTCAAAATTTGTTTACAGTAGGCTCCTTAAGATGCGGTTCATGCTTAAAAATAAAACGGAATTAAGCCACCTAAGAGTTTTGGGGAACGCTATTTAGATGTTTCTTGTCCTTTTGATGACTTCACGAACAAAATTAGAGATTACCGCAAGAGGAAAAGCGCCTTAAATCCTAGCAGCAAAGTTTTTTTCTTTATCTACAATCAACACTTAAAGGTAAACTGGTGAAATAACTAAGAGCGGTAAAGTTGTGGGCGAGGATGAATTAAGAGTGAAACAAAAAGAAACTAGAAGGTTCATGGCAGTCTTTTC
>JBHIBX010000314.1:0-1640 GCA_046759285.1 Candidatus Omnitrophota bacterium | reverse complement strand
TTTTCTTATCTCCTTAAAAAGAAAATTTCCTATCATCGATACCCCTCCCCCGATGACGATAACTTCGGGGTCAAGGATGTTTATTATACTTCCGAGCCAGATCCCCAAGAGCTTCCCTTGTTCTTTTATTACCTTCCTGGCAAACGAATCTCCCTTCTTCGCCGCCCGGTCCACAGTGATCATCGTTACTTTATCCATGTCCCCGTCCACCATATTGATGATCCTTGTTTTTATCCGGGGATTTTTCTCGAGCGCTTTGACCGTGCGTTTGACCGTGTTGGGGCCGGACGCCAAAGCCTCGATGCAACCCGTGTTGCCGCAATTGCACTTCGCTACTTTAGCGTCGTAATTTATTGTAACGTGTCCACCCTCGCCGGCCATGCCGTTCTTACCGTGATAGATCTTGCCGTCGACAATAACGGCCGTGCCTATACCGGTGCTCACGGTAACGTAAAACACATGTCGGTGCCCTTTGGCCGCTCCCCATATCACTTCTGCCATGCCGGCGGCATTGGCATCATTTTCAATTTTTGTCTTGATCTTGAATTTTTTCCTGACAAGGGACGCCAGGGGAACTTCCTTCCATCCCGGAAGATTGGGCGGGTTATGCACCACTCCCTTAACGGGATCAAGCGGACCCGGGGCGCACACGCCTATCCCTTCTATATTCTTTTTGCTGATCCTGGCTATCTTCAAAACACTTTCGATAGAGAGAAAGACCTGATTAAGGGAAGCGTCAAATCCTTCTTCGGCAAGCGTCGGAACAACAATACTTTTTTTAAGCTTGCCGTCCCGGCCGACAATGCCGGTCGCACTCTTTGTCCCGCCTATATCCACTCCTATAACGTACTTTTTCATAAAACGTTCCTTTTTAGTCCACCTTGATCTCTACTTTGGGCTGCTCGCCTTCTTCTTTTCTTTTTTCCTTCGGAAGCCTGATGAGGAGAACGCCGCTTTCGCTTGTAGCCGTTACTTCATCGGCCTTTATCTTCCCCGGCAAAGTTATCGTCCTTGAAAAGGAACCGAAACTGCGTTCGGCTTTATAAAGCTCTTCCTTGCTCGCATTTTTTTCTATATGTCGCTCACCGGAAATGGTCAACATGTTTCCCTCGATCTCAACGTTTATCTTATCTTTATTAACGCCCGGCAGATCTACCATTACGATATACTCTTTATCTTTCTCGGTTATATCGATATCGGGCTCGAAGGTAAGTCCGCTCTTAAGCATCTTAAAATCCGGGTGGTACATCATCCGGCTGAAACTGTCCCTGAACATCCTGTCCATTTTCCTGTGCATCTGCTGCATTTCAATAAAAGGATCCCTTTCAAGCCTCTTTTCTGCCCTAATAGTTCTCTTTCTTTTTCCGAGCAGATAGCCGACTTCAAAAATGAGACATATTGCCAAAAAAATGACCAAGCCGGTAAGTATCTTATTGCTGCGAGGCATTTTTCCTCTCCTTTTCCTTCGTAGTGCTTCTATTCTATCAAATCAAACAAATACTGTAAACAAATCGATTAAATGTTATAATAAAGCTCGTAAAAAAGGAGGGGAAACATGGCTATCGATATCGGGCAAATCCTGGGAAACGAAGCTGAATCTTTATTGAAGCACAAATGCACGACCATCCCTAAAGAAAACC
>JBHIBX010000313.1:0-1651 GCA_046759285.1 Candidatus Omnitrophota bacterium | reverse complement strand
ATTTATGAGGTAGGGATCGACGTGGGGTATAAGGTAGCTAAAATACTGGAGGAGGCCTATGGCTCCAGGATGCGAGTTTCCTCTATACTGGGGAAAGTTAAAGAAAAGGGCCTTTTGGGTAAAAAATCGAAGACCGGGTTCTACATCCATAAGGGAAAGAAAAAAATACCCAACCCCGATATTTCTTATCTTGTCAAACTTCCTCATGGCACCGGAAAAGTGATTTACGATGACAAGGCGCTTAAAAGAATGATTTTTGTAATGATAAATGAAGCGGCCAGGTGCCTGGAAGAAGGAGTCGTTGAGGGTCCTGAAACAATTGATATAGGAATGATCACGGGTACGGGGTTTCCTCCTTTCAGGGCGGGGCTATTGAGATATGCCGACTCAGTGGGAGCCGGCAATATTGTAGAAGACCTCAAGCATCTGAAGGAAGAGTTTAAAACGCCGCGATTTGAGCCCTGCAAGTTCCTGCTGGAGAAGGCAGAAAAAAACGAGAATTTTTATGTTTCGTGATTAGAACAGGGGAAAGAGAATGGGTCTTTTCGATAAACGCATGAGCAAGGAAAAGAAGGCGTCTTTAGAAATGGCGGAAGACGCCCGCCAGCGCGAATGGATGTGCCCAAGCTTCGCCTCCCGTTTATTTCAAGGAAGGGTTGACTGGGGTCTTCTCTGGCCTTTTCCGGAACAGTCCAAAGAAGACGCCGAAGAAGGGGCCAGGTTCCTGAAAAGGCTCGAAGAATTCCTGAAGGCAAACCTGGATCCCGACGAGGTCGACGAAACAAGAGAGATCCCCGAGAAAGTTATCAAGGGACTGGTTGAAATGGGGGCTTTCGCGATCAAGATCCCCAAGGAATACGGCGGATTGGGCATGAGCCAGGTAAACTACGATAGGGTAGTGCACCTTATAGGCAGCTACTGTGGTTCGACAGCGGCGCTTCTATCAGCCCATCAAAGCATTGGTGTTCCCCAGCCACTTATCGATTTCGGTACCGAGGAACAAAAAAAGAAGTTTCTTCCAAAGTTCAGGAAAGGGTCTATTTCCGGCTTTGCGCTTACCGAAGCTGAAGCGGGTTCGGATCCCAGGAAGATGAAAACGACCGCAACCCCCACCGAAGACGGAAAGTCCTTCCTGATAAACGGTGAAAAGCTATGGTGCACGAACGGAAATATCGCTGATATCCTGGTCGTAATGGCTCAGACGCCGCCAAAGATCGTCGAGGGCAAGGAAAAAAGACAGATAACCGCTTTTATTGTAGAGACAAATACCCCCGGATTTGAAGTAGCTTATCGTTGTAAATTCATGGGGCTGAACGCTATCCAAAATGGAGTTCTCAAGTTTAATAATGTGAAAGTGCCCAGGGAAAACATTATTTTAGGAGAAGGCCAGGGTTTAAAGTTAGCGTTTGTAACCCTTAATACAGGCCGTCTTACCCTGCCTGCCGCTGTTGCCGGGATGAGCAAATGGTGTCTTTCCGTTGGGCGCAAATGGGCAAACGAAAGGAAGCTATGGGGCAGTATTATAGGTGAACATGAGGCGATTGCATCAAAACTTTCTATATTTTTTTCTATAAAAGAAAGAATATTTGATTCGGCATTACCATCTACATAGCCTTTTTTTTCATAATCAAACCTGAGCAACTGCTGGCTT
>JBHIBX010000312.1:0-1662 GCA_046759285.1 Candidatus Omnitrophota bacterium | reverse complement strand
GCGCCGGACAAGCTCGCTGGGGATAAGTTCCCCGTCGCTCAATATGGTATGGGTGTGCAAATCGATCATGTATGCCTAACCCCCTTTTTAGTATCTGATCAAGAATTTCTCAGCTACCTTGTAAAAAAATTCCATCCCTCTGGAAAAGGCAAAATACAGTATGATTAAAATCAGTATGGTGATAACTAAAACAAAAAGAAGAGTTCTGACATACCTGCTTTTTAAAGCTTCCTCTTCCGAAGTTTTCCCCTCCTCTTCGCAAACGATCTTACATTCTTCCTCTCGTTTTAGCTTGGAACCGCACATAAGGCAGACTCTCTGCGTGTCATCGTATTTTTTCAAACACTTTTCGCACATCTTAGCCATAATGACTCCTTGCCGCTCGGCTACTTTTGTGGATAAGGCCTTTTCTTCATTTCAATATCTACAGATTCAAGCTGATTTTTATAATCACTGATGGCATGAAAACCGTCTCTGATATCCTTTAACACTTCCTTTAACGTATCGGCTATATTTTCCAAATCCCTGAACAAGACAGAAACGGTCCTTCCCGTGTCTTTCATGTACTTGAACGTAAAAACCACTAGCGACATTATGATTATGATCACTATTATCCGGCGAACATAGATGCCCTTGACCCTCTTGCGGCAATACCTGCAAAATACCGCCTCATCTTTTATCTCTTCAGCACAAAACGGACACTTCTTCATAAGCTTTCACCTGCTCACGACATCTCTATCAAAGCTTTCCTTGCTGCAATACATATGGCAGTATAGCTGTCTCCTGCTCCCATTTCAAGGCCTTCCTTTTCCAGCTTTTCAGGATCCAGCGCCTTTCCGAATCTCACCTTTATGGGGTGGCGTCTGGGAAACTTGGACGTCCTGGGCCAGGCCTGGTAGGCCCCTTCTATTAAAATCGGGATAAGTTTAGTATTTGTCTCTTTCGTAATGATGCCAAAGCCCTTTTTGAACTCGCCTATATTTCCGTCAAGCGTACGCAAGCCTTCCGGAAAAAGACACAGGCTCTTCCCGTTGTTCATGACGTAATAACAGCTTCTGAGAGCCTCAAGAAAATGGGGAGAAAAATCAAGCGGAATAATTCTGGCCACCCTGACAAGATTACGCATGATGGGGACATCAAAATACGGCCTGAATCCCACGAAAAATAGTTCCAGTCTCGGGAAGCGGGGCATAGCGGCCGCGACCAGAAGTCCGTCAAAGTAACTTGTATGATTTGCGAACAATATATAGGATTCCCCTTCGGGAAAATTCTCCCTTCCCTCGACCTTAAAACTATAAAACATTTTAAAGAACGCCTTGTTGAGACACGTAAAAGTAAAGCCCACCAGCCAGGACAAAAAACCCGGATTTAGATCTATCTTTGCCAGGTTTTCTTCCCTTGGCAAAACCTGCAGGGTTTCCTTCCATTCGCCGGGACCGAAGAGCGCTTCTTCTTCGCGCGCGGGATAGGCTTCACCCGCGGGCAAAAACGGCTCAAGGCCGGTTATCAAATCCCTGACGGTGAAAGCTTTTCCGATAACCTCATCTTTAATTTCAACATTGAAAAGTTTTTCAAGGCCCGCGGCCATCTCTATCCTTCCGAGCGAATCTATGCCCAGGTCAAGCTCCAAAAGATTCCCCGGCAAAACAGCTTTTTTAACTC
>JBHIBX010000311.1:0-1664 GCA_046759285.1 Candidatus Omnitrophota bacterium | reverse complement strand
CAATCTTAATTGTCACCTAAATGGTCGCTGATTGTCCAAACGCCAGTGCATACCCATCGCGCTGAAAGTCGAATATTAGCTTTAGGCTGGTCCTCCAAAGCAGGGGGCTGCACGATTTACATCCCATACCACATCCTTTCGCATTTCCCCCATACTGCCTATATTAACACGGACGTGTCAGAAAATATACCTCCATATAGCTGTTCTTCTATCAGAGCATTACATAAAAACTCGTTTTTTCGTAAAAAAAATGCGCATTTTTACATGGGAAATTCACTCTATATCTCTAAGTCCCTGCAAATCCACAACTTGCATCAACTTTAACTTTTTGAATCTTTTGCATAATGCCCATTTTACCTATTTTAACTAAAGTTTTATCTAATCACACTCCGATATTTACATTGCTCGGTAGAACATATTGCCCATATTAACTTTTGGCAGTTACAAGCTCGGCCAATTGGAAGGATAGGTAATATACATAACATAGAATGACCTGATGGAGAATAAACTATGATAAAGGAAAACCTTTTAGCCCGTTATTTAGAGCCTCTCTTGTGTGGAGATAGAAAAGCTTGCCGGGCGGTTATCGAGGAAACCCTTCAAAGTGGCATACCTGCAAATTCCGTATATGTCGACATAATATGGCCGATTATGGTAGAAATCGAAAAACTCCTGCGGGCAGATAAAATTACTCCTATCCAGGAGCATTTGGCCACGCGTGTTAATCGAACTATCGTGGACCAGCTTCAAAATAAATTGCCGCGTAGGCCCAGCAAGAACAAAAAGGTAGTCGTTTGTTGCGCACCAGAGGAATTACAGGAGCTTGGTGCTCAAATGATGACAGACCTGTTTGAAAGCAATGGCTGGGAGGTAAGATTTCTTGGTGGTGGACTAACCAACGACGATATACTTGCCTTTACAAACGAATATGGTCCCGATATTCTGCTAATTTATGGCACTGGTCCCAAACAGGCGCCTGGTGTGCGACGACTGATAGATACAATAAAATCTGTAAACGCTTGGCCAAATATGTGGATAATGGTATCAGGTGGGCTATTCGACCGAGCCGAAGGACTCTGGCAGGAAATGGAGGCCGACTTATACGCAGCGACAGCTCTTGAAGCGCTCCGGGTAGCTTCAGAAAATAAACCGGTTGCGAACTGTGAGCAAAGAACAATAAACCGTCGCAAAAGAAGACGCCAGACAATACCACAAAACTTGTCGGTGCAGATATGATAACGTTTCGGGATTGAAGAAATACGAACTATGCTGAGTTCTTCGCATAACTGTTCAACGGTGCTGCCATCTGTTATTCCTCAATATTATCCCTGCTTTGGCCGCTTCGACCATCCCCGTACTGACGTCGATAATCTTTTCCATTTTCATATTACACAGCCGATGCCGGAATAATGCAAAGCATTCTCAAGATGGAATTGCCGGTATTCTTAAACCGGTGCTCTTTGTTCGGCGGCACAAAGAGCACGTATTCGGCGCTAAACTCATGCTCCTGACCTTCACAGACAAAGACGCCCTGCCCTTCGATTACAAAGACCTCATGTTCATGCGGGTGAGTGTGCAAAGGTGTATATCCGCTGGGCTGCAATTCAAACATCCGCATCGCAAAATTTTCCGCCCCGTCCTCTTTGGAAATAAGCCGTCTTATC
>JBHIBX010000310.1:0-1671 GCA_046759285.1 Candidatus Omnitrophota bacterium | reverse complement strand
ACTCGTTTGAGCTTGAAACCGCCAAAGCGTGTATAGCCTCATTGGTCATATGATCTTTAAGGTTTACTCCAGCTTCTTCCAGGTTTGTTTGTGCAAACATGAAAGAATCATACACCGTCTCGATATCTTCCTCCTCTTCCCCCCTTAAACGTCTTACCTCGACCCTTCTTAAGTAATCCGCTCCCGTCTCTATAGAATCGGCTATAACAAAAAGGATGTAGGCTCTTTTCAGCCATTTTTTTGTTTCTTCGTTGATCTCCTCGCCTTCGTTGTATCTTACTTCGTCAATCTTTTGGAAAGTCGCTTTTTTATCCCTGAAGACGCTGTAACGCAAAAATAGATCTATCTCGCGAGGAATAATAATGTTGTTCTCTCCTAAGACCCTGTAATATTCGTCGGGCGGCCTAAACGGTTTCAGCATTTCAGGGCTTCCGTAAGAACTTCCCATAGCGTGGGCTATAATAAGTTTATGGAAAATGTCCCTGTAAAATTCACGCGTGCCTTCTTCTTCACGTGCGCCACCACCCAGGCCCCACAAAATATCAAAGATGCGTATTACCCTTTTTACGTGTTCTCTGTTCAATCTGGACGGAAGAAGATTTAATAGCTCTCCGTCGCTTATTTCCATGATCGACCTTAAAGGCTTGCCGCGGTGGGGACTCCGGCCCTTTCCTGTCTCGATAACTGAACCATTCGGTATGGAAAGTCTTTCTCCGCTGGAGTTCTCCAGAACGATCGTTCCCTCTCCCCTGAATTTCACATTGTCCCCGACAAACACCGGACTGTCGCCCGTGATCTTGACGGTAACATTCTCTTCAAAGGTCACATTATCTCCGATCTCGATCGTATGCGATACATCAGGACTTCCTCCGAAAAAGACCCTGGCATTGTCCCCGACAGACACGTTCTTCCCTATGCGGGTTATCTGCGCTAAGGGGCTTATCTCTACTTTTGATTCTTCGCTTATGGCTTCAACTCCAAGGGTTTTCAGAAGCTCTTTATGTCTGTTCCCCAGGGAAGCTCTGACAAATGCCAGTTTCTGGGGATCTTTCATGGGAGCGACATCTTCAAAAGGAACCATGAGCACACCGATCTTATCCGTAATCTGAAACAGGTTAGTAAGAGAAAACTGAATCTTATTTACCACGATTTCTGCCCCATCCTCCAACCTTTCCTGTTTATTCCAATGGATATAAGGAATAAACCTGCCGGGCTCGGCAAGAACCAACCTTCTCGCAATACTAAGATCTATACCTAACGCGCCGGCATAAGCGGGAATTCTCCTGCTCTTCTTTGCTCTTTCGATCAATTCCTGCACTTGCGGCGTCCTGTCTCTATGTTCAACAACTTCGAAATCCACTTCTCTATCGCATCTGCGTCTTAATACCGTTCCCAGTTGATATTCGGATCCCGGCGGGTAATCGTAACCTACAGCAACAAGATCAAGTTTTTTGCCGGGTTTATTTTTCGCGTAGACCATCGAACGCAGAAGCTCCGGATTGTAAACCATGTCGCACTGCAGAAAGTATATATCTTCAACATCGGAGCTCTCCAGCCACTCAAAGGGTGAAACCTTTTCTTCATGAACATTTCCGTCGATGTCCACAACGGTAATGCCCTTGTTCGCCAGTGTCAACAAGGCTCCTCCAGTTCCGCCTCCGCTATGGATTA
>JBHIBX010000309.1:0-1708 GCA_046759285.1 Candidatus Omnitrophota bacterium | reverse complement strand
GAAGGGGGAACTGTCCAAAGGGAAAAAAGTAGTAAAGATAGATCTGGCCGCCTCCGACGTTTTCTGTGCGTATTTTCATGAAAGAGAGATCAAATCGTTAGCCCGGCCATACAGGACGAAGATCAGAGGGGATGGTTATATGTATATTCCGGGTTATGATGAAGACGGGATGAATATCGAGTTGACTCTTAAGATCCCCAGAGCCAATTTAAAGGGAAGGAACCTTATAGGGAAAGAAGCCGTCATTCTGGTCGAAGACGACAAAAATCACGGACAGGTGATAAATGTCTATCTGGCCAAGGATTACGATTCCGGCAAAAAGGACCGCCCCCTCGTTACATACAAGTATTACGAGAAATCTGCTTATGTCAGGGCTGCAGCGGTCGATCTGAACGGTTGGACATAATTGAGGCGTCAAAGGGGAGAGAGTTGCCGTTAACGGGAAGAGCGGTCAGAACCAAGATCAACAAAGGGAACCATGGGCATGGGGTGTGTTATGTTGTCCATCTTAAGCGGACGCCGCACGAAGCCAGAATGCAATTCACTATCCCGAAAGAGTATATGGAAGACGGAGCTTTGGGGGAGACGGTTGTTGTAAGAGTCGAAAAAGATGTAAACCAGGGGCAGATAATAAACGTCTACTTTGAATCAGAATTTGATTCATCGGAAAACCCAACGCCGATCGTTACTTATAAGTATTTTCCCGATCTTAGCAGGCATTACGCTACCGGCAAAAGGACGGGTCTATGCAAACCCGTAGATCTGACCGGACTTGATATCGGGGATTATTATAATGGAAAAAATGTGGTGCCGGTCAAGGGCAGAAGGCTGATAACCCCCGTTACCCTCAATAAAAGAGGCCAATACAGGGCCGAGACAAGGAAGATCTTTTTAGAGAGAAGGCTTATTTTTTCGTTACTGCCATTGGCAGCTAAAATTTACGGGAAAAAAATCCCCGGCGAAGCCGAGATATGTTTGAAAGAAGACCCCGATTACGGAACTTATATCGAAGCATCTCATAAGGGTAAGATCCTCGCGCAGTACTATTATTTTCGTGAGCGTGATAATTGTACATCTGCTGACTTGGAAAGGCTCGCATTCACGGACTGGGTGCTTGGGAAAGAAAATATCCACGGGGATCCGTTTAGGCCGCGTGAATACCATCATAAAAGCGCAGTCCGTGAGAACGGCAGCGTAGAATTAAGCTATAGAGGGAGAAAACTCTTAATAAACTTTTTTAAATCTCTTGTCGATAAGGAGCTTGTGTTTGTTCCTGAGGAGAACGAAAAATACGGTTATGTGATCAATGTCCACGATGCGTCCAAGTATCGCAGGAATAAAAAGCGAAAACCGGACATGAAGTTTACCCGTGACGTTTCTACAGGGAAACTGATCAAGCTCGACGTTAATTCTGGCGAACCTGTAAAAGATAAAAGGAGCAGGGAAGATTGGATAGAATTTTTGAAAGGCATCACTTCCGGTCTCTCTGAGCCGACTGTAAAAAATACGGCTAAAGCATCAAAAGGCGAGTTAACTGAAGAACGGATATTTGGAGTGCTGTCAAATCATAAAATAGCCTATGAGGAAGCAGGCCTGGTCAGGAAGAGGAGACGGAAAGCAAAAGAAGATAAGGCGGAAGCCGCGAGGGAAGGCGAGCAAAGGAATGAAGTGGTTCTGAGAGTCAAGACTCATTCCAAGGGTATACACC
>JBHIBX010000308.1:0-1724 GCA_046759285.1 Candidatus Omnitrophota bacterium | reverse complement strand
CATCGGTTAGTCGTATCTCAACGTTCTCTATTTCCGGCTTTTTTCCAATATCCTCAGCTTTTGCTTCCAGTTCTGTTATGGCAGCACCAAACGCGGTCACACCCTCAGAAACAATCCCCACTTGCCTCATGTTCTCAATGATAGAGTCTATTTCTTCCTTGCTTTTGGACAACCTGGCGTCTTCAAGCATCGCAAGGGCTTTCGGCACAAGGTCCCTGGAAAGACTGACCGCCTCTCCTACAACTTTCTCAAGGTTTAGTCCATACTCTTCTTCAAGACGCGTGCCATCAACCACATCACTTCTCCTTGTTCCTGCTTCAAGTTTGTTCATATCATAAGTCTGGGTTCCTTTTGCGCCGGGAATCTTATGGGCTATTCGCACAGCTCTAGCTGCGGCATCTGCTTCAGCGGTTCTGACAGCGTTAATTTGCCTTTTAACGTATTCAATTTCTGCGGGATTTATACGTCTGCCAGCATAATCGGCCTTACTGAAATTGGTCCTGATGTAAGACCAGGCTTCATATGCTTTATTATAATTTCCGCTTTCGCGGTCACGCATTGCCTGGAAGGCCCTCTCGAAAAGATTCGGGTTGACCAAAAATTCCTGAGGCGCGCCCCCTTCTTTGGTCATCTGTTCAATTATTCTCTCGGCTCTAGTTTTAGCTTCTTTCGGGAAACCCCTGC
Organism: Candidatus Omnitrophota bacterium; assembly: GCA_046759285.1. GTDB lineage: Bacteria > Omnitrophota > Gorgyraeia > Tantalellales > Tantalellaceae > JBHIBX01. Next base: position 1,040 of record JBHIBX010000308.1, on the reverse strand, counting down.
GTCCTTTTGTTATAACTACCTCCGCAATATCACTGAGTCGAATGTTTAGTACGCCACCCGGTTCGGCAACAACTACCCAATCAACCCCATCTACTACACCTCGTTCAACGCCTAAATAGATCAGGTCTTCATTTATCTCTCCATTCATCCACCTGAGCGTCACCAGATCATTAGGCTTTATGCCCTGCGTGACAAAATCGGTCACTGTAACCGGAACAATTTCGATACTTGATGGCGTCTCGGGGATTTTTTCTGTTATTTCTCCCAAGTTAATACCTGGCCTGCCGTCCGCTCCAATGACAATACCAAAATATATATAGGCATTTCCATTGACCAGAATGGTCTGCCCGGGGACCAGATTGTACTCCAATGCCACAAGAATGGTTATAAGTTCTTCTCTGTCGTTTGTTGTGGGAGTAAACCCGTATTCCTCGTATCCCCCCTTGATCTTCTCTATCAAACTATCAACGTTTTCTTCAGACATACTCACGTATTCGTTTGCATCTTCCACCAGGCTTTCGTAAAACACCTTTGCTGTTACTGGTGTTGTCACAACTCTATCAGCAATTCTTTTTCTTTCTCTTTCTCTTACTCTTTCGGCTACCCTGCTTCTATCTGTTCTTAATACGTCCATGCCTTGCACGCGGCGAAGGGTCATCATCCCTGTCTTTCCCTTCCGCTGAACTCCATCTTTAACTCTCCAATCCCCTTCCATATACTGTACCCTGACGCCAAGATCGCCAAATACACCTTCGACCATTATGCTCTCTATCCCTCTAAAAAGAACAATATGTCTTCTTTGCGTCTCAACCTCTTTTTCTCTGACCGGGCTCCAAAATTCAAAAGTGTCGCCGCGCCTTATGCCGAACTTATCTTCAATTAGCCGCTCTACCATCTCCGAATATAATTTCGGAACAGGGACGCCAAGGTCCCTGACAAGATCTCCGAGCTGGCCGCGAGCTTTTCTGACTTCCTGTGCCTCCTCGGATTCATCCTCCTCGTCGATCTCCCGAGCCGCCGTATTAGCAAGGCCAAGCCAC
>JBHIBX010000307.1:0-1731 GCA_046759285.1 Candidatus Omnitrophota bacterium | reverse complement strand
GCACTTTCGGCGCGTACGGATTCTTCTTAAGCGCCTGCCCCACGGCCCTGGAAGCTTTTGGATAACCCGCTTTAGAAGCCACCCACGCGTAAGACCTGACCTCACCTTTTGGGATCTTCAAGACCGTTTTAAGGACTTTTTTCTGAAATCGTGTAAGGCTGGTGTCTTTATCGATTCTTTCGCGAAAAATAGACTTCTTCATTTGATTCTCATGAATAAAGGTTCGCCTTTGGCAACCTTTATACCGGGGGGAAATCCTTTCCAGAGCGCTTTGTCTTTTCTCTCCTGCACCTCTTTGGTTATTTCTTCCCTGACCTTTCTTCCTTCCGCATCCTTGAACATGTCACCCAATCCAAGCTGTTTCCATATTTGAATCGCCGTGGAGGGCATGAACGGTGAAATGCATATAGCGGTTATCCTCAAGACTTCCAACAGGTCCGATATAATAAGTTTTATGGCCTCGATGTTTCCTTTTTTTGAATGTTCCCACGGGGCTGATTCTTCTATGTATTTATTAGCTTTGCCGACTGCCGTCATGACAGATTCCAGGGCTTCCTTAAGCATGAGCTTTGGGCTTATTAGGTTCCCGTCAACCCAGTTAAAAGTCTGTTCGGCCACGGAGCGTAACTCATTGCTGAGCTCTTTCTGTCTGACGTCATCAACATCTTCGGGCGTCTCGGGAGATACTCCATCAAAATACTTCTCCACCATGGTGAGTGTTCTGTTCAAAAGGTTCCCCAGGTCGTTAGCCAGGTCACTGTTATACATAGTGCGCAACGCCTCTTCTGTAAAAGACCCGTCCAGGCCGAAGCTTATCGCCTTAAGCATGAAATAACGCACAGGGTCTACCCCGTATTCTTTTATGAGCTCCAGGGGATCGACAATGTTGCCCTGGGACTTTGACATCTTCTCTTCTCCCATCTTCCACCATCCATGGGCAAAAATGGTCCTGGGAAGCTCGACCCCGGCGCTTTTAAGCATTATGGGCCAGTAAACCGCGTGATGCCTTACTATGTCCTTGGCTATCATATGGACATCAGCGGGCCAGAATTCCCCGAATTTTTTATTTTTCCTGACACCGGAAGTATAATTGATCAGCGCGTCATACCAGACATAAACGACGTAATCCTTATCGAACGGCAGTTCGATCCCCCATGCCATCCTTTCTTTAGGACGGGATATGCAAAGATCGTTAAGCTCTTCGCGCAAAAACCCGACGATCTCATTGCGCCGGAAATCAGGCATGACAAATTCCGGGTTTTTATCTATGTAGTCGATGAGCCAGTCCTGGTATTTGCTCATCTTGAAAAAATAATTCTTTTCTTTTATGCGTTCAAGGGCTCTTTTGCATTCCGGGCACATCCCGTCTTTTGACTGGGTATCCGTCCAGAAAGTCTCGCATGGAGTACAAAACCAGCCGTCATACTCACCCTGGTAAATATCGCCGTTATCGTGCATCTTCTGGAGAAAGTCCTGGACTTCTTTTTCGTGTTCCTTATCAGTCGTGCGTATAAAATAATCGTACTCTATGCCGAGCTCTTTCCATACCTTCTTAAAATTAGTCACTATAGCATCGACAAACTCCTTCTCCCGCCCCTGTTCGAATCCAGCTTTTAAGGCAGCTTCTTCTACTTTTTCGCCGTGTTCATCAGTCCCCGTGAGAAAGAACACTTCGTCGCCTAACATCTTATGAAATCTCGCCAGTGTGTCACAAATTATCTGAGTATACGC
>JBHIBX010000306.1:0-1736 GCA_046759285.1 Candidatus Omnitrophota bacterium | reverse complement strand
TCCGAGATCTTTTCTGGACGCGCTAGGCATGGGGCTGGGGTTTACATGCGCGCTGCTTGTCCTGGGAAGCTGCAGGGAGATACTGGGATTCGGGACCGTTTTCGGATACAGGATCATGTGGAAAGATTTCCATAACTGGATCGTCATGATACTCCCGGCCGGGGCGTTCATAACCCTGGGTTTTCTTGTAGGCATATTCAAGATCATCGACAAGAGGGTGCAGGAGAGAAAAAGTAAGAAATAGCTATGGAACAGATCATACTTATATTCATTGCGGCTGCCATCACCAATAATTTCGTCTTAACGTATTTTTTGGGGATATGCCCCTTTATCGGCGTCTCTAATAAGATAGACAGCGCTATCGGTCTCGGGATGGCCACGACGTTTGTCATGACGATGTCGGCGACGGTTACGTGGCTCATCTATCACTTTATTCTTGAAAGATTCAACCTGGTCTTTCTTCAGTACGTCACTTTTATTATAGTTATTGCCTCATTGGTCCAGTTTGTGGAGATGTTCATAAAGAAGGTCTCTCCGCATCTCTACAAGGCGCTCGGCATTTTCCTGCCGCTTATTACAACGAACTGTGCCATTCTGGGACTTACGCTTTTCATGGTTTTAAGGAAGTATACGTTCCCCGAGGCGGTTATTTTCGGCCTTGGTGCGGGCGTAGGTTTTACGCTGGCGCTTGTCCTGATGGCAGGCATCAGGGAAGAGCTTGATTTTTCCGATATTCCGGAGCCCTTAGAAGGAGCGGGGATAACACTGATCCTCGCGGGGTTACTTGCTTTGGCCTTTATGGGTTTCGGCGGGATAATTAGCGGGTAAATATGGATAACATGGTATTAGCGGCAATATTGAGTATGGCGGGACTGGCTTGTTTTTTCGCTTTGGTCCTTGCGTTTGCCGATAAAAAGCTGAAGGTGCATGTGGATCCAAAGGTGGACGAGCTTAACCATCTTTTCCCGGGTGTTAACTGCGGGGTGTGCGGATATTTCAGCTGTCATGACTACGCGGTGCATATTGTCCAGGAAGACGCTGACCCTGGAAAGTGCCGCGTTATAGACGAGGAGACGCGTCAGAAAATATTTGAGGCGGTAGGCGTTAAAGGCGAGACAATTTATCCGAGGCTGCCTCTTGTGTATTGCGCCGCCGAATGGGATCATAAAAAAGTAGATGCGGAATATAAAGGAGTCCAGACCTGCCGGGCGGCAAACATTGTTGCCGGCGCCGGAATGAAATGCGAGTACGGCTGTATCGGGCTCAGCGATTGCTGCGAGGTATGTCCCTTTGACGCCCTTCACATGGAAAACGGACTTCCAAAACTGGATGTGGAAAAGTGCACCGGGTGCGGAAAGTGCGTCGAAGCCTGCCCGAGGAACATAATTGAGTTGCAGGAGAAAAAGCATGAGAAGCTGGTTTATGTTGCATGTTGTTCAAATGATGATATGATGAGGGTTAGACAGATATGCAGCGTTGGCTGTATCGCGTGCGGCATATGCGAGAAATTGTCCCAGGGAAAATTGTTTAAGGTAACGGATAATCTGGCGCGTGCGGATTACTCCAAAATGAAAAATCAGAAGGGCTTTAAGGATATACAGCCGAAATGCCCGACGAAAGTGATAAAAGACATATGAAAATTGCAGTGTTCGTTTCAGGAAACGGCAGCAACGGTGAGGTGCTGCTGGAAGTCAGCGACCTGAAAAAGCACTTCCCGATCAAGAAGGGCCTGCTGC
>JBHIBX010000305.1:0-1784 GCA_046759285.1 Candidatus Omnitrophota bacterium | reverse complement strand
AAAAGATCGACTCTTAAGCGTGTCTGTTCTTGCTCGGCCGTCCATGTCCTGTAAGCAAAGACCCAAGCTGAAAGTATCGCCGCGACAATGATCGAAAAAACCATGGCGGCAACCAAAAGTTCGATGAAAGTGATCCCTTTTTTATTCAACATCAGCAAATAATGTCTCAATGACCGCCGGGGATCCGTATGCTGCACCGTCTGCATACCTGTCCACGCTGACCTTGACCTTGATCAGATAGGGATTGCCGTCGTAATCTTCCGTTATCGCTGTGGTCCTTATATAGTCTCCGCTCACGTCAAGATCGCCATTGGAGTCTATCCGAACGTCCGTCTCCGTGGCTCTGGCCGCCAGGTCGCTCACGAGATAACGCTTCAGGTCATCCAGACGTTTCTTCGCAAGGTTACTTGAGGTATATACGTGGTCGATTCGCCTGGAAAAAACCGAACTCTGCGCTATTGTCGCGACAACGGATACAACGACAAGTCCCAGTATAAGCGCCGATACAATAACTTCTACAAGAGTCATCCCCTTCTTATTCAATATCTTCATAGCTTACTCCTTAATCCTCATTTAATGTTCGCTAATGATCACGTCTTCTATATGCAGAGACCTGTCTTCCTTAAGTTCTACCTTGCACCGGTATTTTCGCTGGATATCGCTCAGCATCCTCGCCTGGTCAGAGACAAGCGCGGTGTGAATATCGGGATGCGAGATCACGCTTACGTGCTTATGTCTCTTGTCGCTCCTGGCAAGCACCCTGTCCAGTTTCCTTACAACCTCTATCCCTATGGTCTCGACGCTTTTGACCTTGCCTTTGCCGACACAATACGGGCACTCAACGTAGGACGCGCTTTCAAGGCTTTTATGCATCCTCTGGCGTGTCATCTCCACCACGCCAAACTGGGAGATGTTCCTTAAGTTTATCCGCGCCTTATCGTCCCTTAGTTTGTTCTGGAGAAGGTTGAAAACCTTTTCGCGGTGCTCCCTAAGTTCCATGTCGATAAAATCAATTATAATGATCCCCCCAATATCCCTCAGTTTAAGCTGCTTGGATATTTCCTCCGCCGCCTCGATATTCGTTCGGAAGGCCGTCTCTTCGAGGCTTTTCTTCCCTACGAAACTTCCGGTATTGACGTCGATCGCCACAAGGCCCTCGGTCTGTTCGATAACAAGGTTACCGCCGCTTTTCAGGCCGACCTTTCTCTCGAAAACCTCGGCGATCCTTTTTTCCAGGTCGTATTTTTGAAAAAGCGGTGTTCCTCCGCTATAAAGCTTGACCTTTTTTCTCAAAGCGGGCATGAAAGACTTTAAAAATTTGATAATACGGTTATATTCATCCTTTGAATCGACGGCGAGCTGTTTTACGTCTTCAGTAAATACGTCCCTTATCATGCGGAGGACTATTCCATACTCTTCGTAGACCGTTACGGGAGCTTTCTGCTTTTCGGCTCTGCCCTTTATCCGCTCCCAGAGATTCATCAAATACCTGAGCTCGCTCAGGAGCTCTTTTTCCGAACGCTTTTCCGCCACGGTCCTCACGATGCATCCCATTTCGGGAGGAAACTTGATCTTGTGCAGTATGGAGCGTATCCTCTTTCTTTCTTCCCTGTCGCTTATGCGCCTGGATATGCCTATGTTCGCGTCATAGGGTGTGAGAACAAGATATCTGCCGGGGAGGCTTATGTAAGTAGTAAGCCTCGGCCCTTTCGTGCCTATGGCCTCCTTGACGACCTGGACCATTATTTCTTCTCTGGTTTTCAATATGTCCTTTATCCTGGCTG
>JBHIBX010000304.1:0-1786 GCA_046759285.1 Candidatus Omnitrophota bacterium | reverse complement strand
ATGGATAAAAACAGGAAGGTCAAAGTCCAGCTTGTTTCCATGAACAAAAGCGTTTTTTAAAAGCTCATAAACCGTAAATTCAAACTGCTGCAAAACACCGAATCTGCCATCACTGGTAACCGCTTTTTTAAAGCTTCCTGCCAATAAACCAAAAAGCTCCCTGATCCTATCGTATCTTTCATCACTGTCAGAGAAATTTCTAAGATCAAACGCGACAACATTTCCGTCTTGTATAGCATCCAACATTCTTTCAGCTACAAGATCGGTAATCTTCGAATCCCGCATAAGCTTGAATTTAACAACTCCTTTTGTCCCTGTTTCTTTTTTAATTCTTTCCTCAAGCAAATGGATCCGCGGGTTGGTATATTCGACTTCCTTAAGGAGGTCTATCGCCGGGTGATCCGCTTCCGCGACGGGTTTGCTCATAGGGGGACGGTAAGGATCTTCTGCGCTGAATGCTTCATAAAGGACCTCGATCCTTGGATCTTCCTTTCTGTCTTGGAAATACCCTTCAAGAAACACACGGATAGGATCAAGTCCGGCCTGCTCTATCAGCGAACTAAGTGCCGGATATTTTTCAAAAAAGCCTTTATAATGCTGTATCGCCTGAAAAACGTCAATAAATCTACAGGCGATCATCTTGTTTGGATTTGCGGCTCTATCAATGATCTTCGTGGCTTCAAGGTCTTTTATCCGCTGCTCAGGACCTTGTTCGCCATCAAAAAGCAGACAGTTATTCTGGTGAGGCCACTTAAGAAAATAACCTTTATCATTGCCCCGTCTAACCTGCACGCCGTGATTAAGAACAAAGTTTCTTACCCTTTCGATGACTTCCAAAAGATCCTCATTAATGCCTTCGGCTTCCCTTATTTCCGGAAGGTGGTCAAATATCATCTGCTCCAGCGTGATTTCCGGCGCTTCAGGCACAAGCATGGCCACAAAATGGCCTCTCTTTCCATCAAGCTGAACATCCGGATAAACACCATGCGCCACCCTTAAGGCCCTGGACACGTCATTTTCAAGGGCTGGCTTCATGATATCGAATTCATTCTTTGCTCCTTCCGGGAGCATCGCCCCCAAAATACACTTACTCCCAACAAGTTTTATCCTCCCCTCTTCATCCGCGATCCAGCTTAAACTTGGACCGTATATATATTCTTCCGATGAAGGAGGAAATACGCCCTTGTACGTCGTGCATTTTAGCTTTACATACCTGAATACATCATTATTTATCCTTATCGGCTTTTTCAGCTTAAGCCACATGGATCGTCCGGCAAAGAGATAATCCGGATCCATCCTTTGCCAGTCCCACGAGATACATCGCTCAATCCTCCGGAATATTCCCGGGTCATGTGTTTTTAGCAATTCTCTTACTTCTTCATCCCACTCATTTATTTCGAACCGCAATGGTTTGGGCTTTATTATTTTCCACAATGATCTCGAGATCTCCATATAAACATTATTGACATCCGTTATCGGTATCCATAACGCGTCTTTTTCCTTTACTAATCTCATTTGGCCTTTCAGAACCCTATAATCAATATCATTTGGATTATAAAGAGCTATCCTTTTAAGGTTTTTTAAATCATATCTGTTTCGTTTGCCGGAATTTCTCAATCTTCTGATTATTGTTCCATCTCCCAAAATAAACCCGACATATGCCATAAATCTCTTTACCAGGTTCTCATCAAACCCTCTTGTTTCAACAATAATTCCAGGTTCTTCATCGCACCTATCTCGAAAGCGTAAAATATTTACTTTTCTGCCAGGCTATTCCAAAGTAATA
>JBHIBX010000303.1:0-1787 GCA_046759285.1 Candidatus Omnitrophota bacterium | reverse complement strand
GGAATACACGAGACATCTATCATTGCAAGGGGCGCCGAAATCGACTCGACCGTCGAGATCGGACCCCGCGCCATAGTGGAGGACGGAGTCAAGATCCAGCCGGGTGTGAAAATAATGGCTAACGCCTATATCTATAAAGGCACCGAGATAGGCGAAGACACAGTTATCCACCAGGGAGTTGTAATAGGGGCAGAGCCCCAGGATTATTCCTATAAAGGGCAAGAGAGCTTTACCAGGATCGGCAAGAACAATATAATAAGGGAATACGTAACCATCCACCGTGGAACAACGGAAGGATCCGCGACTGTGATCGGAGATAATAATTTCCTGATGGTCCAGTCGCACCTCGGCCATAATTGCAGGACAGAAAATAACGTGATCATTGCTAACGGAGCCCTTCTTGCCGGGCACGTTGAAGTCGAGGAAGGCGCTTTTATATCCGGGAACGTCGTGTTCCATCAGTTTTGCCGGATCGGGCGCTATTCGATGATAGGTGGTTTTACAGGTGTGAACAAAGACGTGCCGCCCTATATGCTTGTCAGGGGACCCTCTGCTATAAGGGGGATCAATCTTGTAGGTTTGAGGCGCGCGGGATTCAGCCGGGAAATCATAGGAGAGGTCAAAGAAGCATATAAGCTATTGTTTGCTTCGGACCTGCCGGAGCAGGAAGCGCTCGCCAGGATCAAAAAGAACTTGAAGTCAGACCAGATAAGCCATCTCGTTTCATTTATCGAGAATTCTAAAAGGGGCATTTGTAAGTACAGATATAGTAAAGAAGAGTATTTTTAAAAAAGGAGGAGGAATGAAGAAAAATAACCTGAACAGACTATTTAAGAAGTACGAGCCCGTCATGAAGAAGACCGGTGCGCAGGTTACAAAAGCGATGAAGGTCGCCGAGGAGGATATCTCCAAGATGTACAAAATCGCCCAGACCCACGTGGAGATACAGATGAAAAACCTGCAAAAAGAAAAACTTTACTACGAGCTGGGAAAGCACGTTGCAGGGAAGCTCATGAAGGGTGATGTAGATATCGCCGGACTTGAGAAGTATAAAAAATCGCTCACTAGACTCAATGCCGAGGGCACGAAGATGCAGAGAAAACTTTCGCGCATAGGAAGCACCGGCAAAAAAAAGAAGACTTCTAAGAAAAAATAAGAATCGAAATACCAGGAGGGTTAAAATGACAAGGAAAATCTTTATCGTTACACTTTCTTTTATGCTTGTTATGATGCCGGCATTGTCCCATGCCGAAAAGAAGGCGCACTTGGTTCAGCGGGATTGGAAGACCAACAAGATCAAACGCATGGTTTCCAATCTTTACGACAAACGCAAGGCTAATGAGGCGAAAAATTATCTGGTAAGTTGCGGGCCGGAAGCCCTCAAATACGTAGCTCCGCTTATGAATGATGAAAATAACGAGTCTGTCCGTATTGCCGCACTTTATATTATAGGAAAGGTTGGCGGTAATTCCTATGAAGACGCGGTCAAGGAGAAATTGCAGGACAAAAGCCCGAGAGTCAGGAAGGTGGCTGCCAGAACACTGAAGAAGATGGGGATAAAGGGGGTTGTTGCGCCGGAGTCTTTTCATTCAAAAGATGAGTGGAAATTCGTTAAGCGGAGCTGGAAGACCAACAAGATCAAGCGCACGATTGTGGACCTTTATGACAAAAACCGTTCGATAGAGGCAAAAAAATACCTCGCGAATTATGGACCGGAAGTCCTTGAATTCGTGGTTCCGCTCGTCAACGACAAAAATAATGAGAATGTCCGTGTAGACGCTCTTTAC
>JBHIBX010000302.1:0-1797 GCA_046759285.1 Candidatus Omnitrophota bacterium | reverse complement strand
AAGCTTTTAGACTGTATTCTGCGGGAAGGGGAAAAGGGAATGACCGTTCAAAGATACAAAGGACTGGGCGAGATGAACCCGGGCCAATTGTGGGAGACGACCATGGACCCCGACAGGAGGACCCTGCAGAAGGTCACGATAGAAGACGCGGTCGAGGCGGACGAGATGTTCACGGTTTTGATGGGAGACGATGTGAGGCTCAGGAGGAATTTCATCGTCAAGCACGCCAGGGACGTCAAAAATCTGGATATTTAAGGAGATAAAATGTACACGAGAAACGAAAAAGTCATCCCCGTTTATATCGAAGAGGAGATGAAAGATTCCTATATCAATTACGCCATGAGCGTTATCGTCGGGCGCGCCCTCCCGGACGTAAGGGACGGGCTCAAGCCGGTCCACCGGCGCATACTCTACGCGATGAAGGATATGGGGATCGTGTACAACAAGCCCTTCAAGAAAAGCGCGAGGATCGTGGGTGAAGTCCTGGGCAAATACCATCCCCACGGTGACACGGCCGTTTATGACGCCCTTGTCCGCATGGTGCAGGACTTTTCTTTAAGATACCCGCTTATCGACGGCCAAGGCAATTTTGGATCCGTTGACGGCGACCCCGCAGCGGCGATGAGATATACAGAAGCAAGGACGCAGCGGATCACAGATTCGATGCTCCAGGACATCGAAAAAGAAACCGTTGGCTTCGTGCCAAACTTTGACGGCAGCCTGAAAGAGCCCAAGGTCCTGCCGTCAGTACTGCCGAATCTCCTGCTTAACGGATCAAGCGGCATCGCCGTCGGCATGGCCACAAACATCCCCCCGCACAATCTCGGAGAGATAGTTGACGCGACCTGTTTTCTGATCGATAATCCCGCCTGCGAGATCGAAGACCTTGCGAAGATCGTCAAAGGGCCCGATTTTCCGACAGGCGCGCTTATCTGCGGAAAAGAACAGATAACGCGGGCCTATAAAACCGGAAGGGGGAGTCTGGTCCTTCACGCCAAAGCGCACGTAGAGCAAAAAAAGCAGGGAAAAGAAAGCATAGTGGTTACGGAGATCCCCTACCAGGTAAATAAAACGAAACTGATCACCTCCATGGCCGACCTTGTCAGGAACAAGAAGGTGGAAGGCGTGGTAGATATAAGGGATGAATCCGACCGGGACGGGATGCGGATCGTCGTAGACGTGCGCCGCGGCTACAACACAGAAGTTATCATGAACCAGCTGTATAAACACACCCAGATGAAAGACACTTTCGGTGTGATCTTGTTGGCGCTTGTGGACAGCCAGCCAAAGATACTTAACCTGAAAGAAGCGCTGGAACTTTTTATAAAACACCGCAAAGAAGTGATCATAAAAAGAACAAGATATGACCTCGCTCGCGCCGAAGAGAGGGCGCATATCCTCGAAGGTCTTAAGATCGCCGTCAAAAATATTGACGAAGTCATAAAGACGATCAAAAAATCAAAAGATCCCGAGACGGCCAAGATCGCTCTTATAAAGAAGTTCAAGCTAACGGAAGTGCAGGCCCTGGCCATCCTCGCGATGAGGCTGCAGCAGCTGACAAATCTGGAAACGGAAAAGATCAAAAAGGAATATCTTGAGCTTATAAAACTCATAGAGGCCCTAAAGGGCATACTGGCAAGCGAAAAGAAGGTGCTTGAAATAATCAAGAAAGAGTCGCAAGAACTAAAGGAAAAATTCGGCGATCCGCGCAGGACGGAAATCACCAAGGCGGCAGAAGAGCTCGACATCGAAGACCTGATCGCGGAAGAAGACATGGTAATAACCGTGAGCCACACC
>JBHIBX010000301.1:0-1797 GCA_046759285.1 Candidatus Omnitrophota bacterium | reverse complement strand
TATTTAGCTGAAGACCTCCGCACACCCCGGTGGTGATGGGGACGTTTCACTGTGCCGCTGGTGCCATCTCTTCATTCTGGGTTGTCAGCCCGTCTTTCAAGGCCCGCAGGGGGGTCCGACCGCGAGTGCGATACCCCAGATACGGGCACCTCCGTGACCCTTAGCTCGGTGTCCGCTTTTTCGGGGCTACCTTAATGTGATCCCAACCGTTCAATTAAATAGACCAAGGCTAATATTAAGAAGAAGTAGAGCACTACAAATTTATAAATAAGCGGCCAGTTGATATTTGAGGATTCTTCATTTATTACAGCTGTATAGTCAAATTTAATGGATTCAGTAACTTGAACGGAGAAGAGTGAATAAACTAGCGCGACTAATACAGAAGCTAAGAAACCGGTTAAATTCCACCACATCCAGGAAATTGGGCTGAACTGCCAAATAAAGAGATTAAGTAAAACACCGCTAATAATCCCGATTTTCACGGCAGCAGCAGCCAATCGCTTGCTAAACATTCCAAGCAGAAACGCAGCTAAAATCGGACCGTATAACAAGCTTCCTACAGCATTAATTAAGACAATTGTGGTTTGTCGTGTGGCTTCGCCGAAAGTTGAAAGCAGCATAGCCGCGATAACGCAAAACATGCCCCACAGAAAGGTGATGAATTTGGATACCCATAAATAGTGGCGCTCATCCGCTTCTTTTTTAATATATCTTTGATAAAAATCCTTCATGGTAACCGCGCTGAGCGAATTGAGCCCTGAATCCACACTGGACATCAGCGCAGCCATAATAGCTACAAAAAGAAAACCGATTACTCCATGTGGTAAATAGGAAAGAATAAACATAGGTACCATTCGATCCGGATCATCCCGCAAAGTTTGAATGACAGAAGTTGTATCCAAATGTAAAACGGATGCGATGTGCGAAAGACTTTCCGGCGCAGCAAAAACGGCTCCGACAAGAACACCCATCACACAATAAAGCAGGACAAGCGGAAAACGGCCCAGGGCATTTACCATCAGAGACTTGCGAACATCATCCACTCCACCAACAGATAACTCACGCTGTACCTGACTCTGATCGGCGCCGTAATAAGAAGCATAGAGAAAAAAACCACCGATTGCCATGGGCCAAAAAGCATAAGTGCCTTCGGGAGTCATTCCCCAGTTTTTAAAATCCAGTATCTGCAACCGGTCTGTCGAAAGACTGGCCCAGGCGCCTTCCCAGCCTACAAGATGCAAAGCGACACCGCTACAGACAAGCAGGCCAACTACGATGATTACCATCTGTAAAAAATCGCTGAGAATTACCACGCGGATGCCGCCAAGTACATCATAAATCACAGTGATAATTCCGATAAGCAAAATAGCCTGGATAGTCGTAATATTCAGAGCAGTTGAAAGGATCAATCCGCCGGCTAAAACCGAAACTGCCGTAGCCAAACCACGCCCCAATTGAAAAAAGAAACTAACCAGAGAACGCGTTCCAGCATCAAAGCGCTCTTCCAAATATTCATATATACTGATGTAATTACGACGGTGCAAAACAGGAATGATTACAGCCATAACCAGAATGAGCGCCAATGGAACACCGAATTCATAGGCCAACCATTTCAGTCCGCCACCCTGCTTTATGGCTACAAAGGCAGGGGCCGAGACAAAACTGATAGCGCCCAATTGCGTTGCCATAGTAGAGGCGCCGGATTGCCACCATTTTATCTTCTTACCAGCCAGATAGTAGTCTTGTATGTTTTTTTGTTTTCGTGTCAAATAAAGAGCCAACCCAACGATGATTGCG
>JBHIBX010000300.1:0-1805 GCA_046759285.1 Candidatus Omnitrophota bacterium | reverse complement strand
ATAGATTAGATCCTTCACTTTTATCCAGGGCCATCGGCAAAAGACCCATGACAGTTGTCGCGGTTGTCATCAAGACAGGTCTTAATCTGTCCCGCGCCGCCTGCATAAGAAGTCGGAACAGATTCCTTCTCACCGTTTTAAGTTCATTCGCGTGTTCGACAAGTATGATCCCATTGTTGACTATTATTCCTGCAAGCATCATCAGTCCTATAAGAGCTCCCATTCCTATTGATGTGCCTGTGATATAAAGCGCTCCTATCGCCCCTATCGTGGCAAGCATAACCGTGGCCATGATAATAAAAGGCTGTCTGTAAGATTCGAATATCGACGCCAGGACCAGGTAAATAAGGATCAATATAACAGCTATTGTCACCGCGAATTCACGCTGGGTCTTTACAAGCGTTGGGTAATCCCCTCCCACTTCATAAAAATAGTCTTCGGGGAGCTTCAGGTCTGAGAAGTGCTCTTCCATCATCACTACCGCTTTTCCCAGAGGCAGTTCCCCTATATTGGCGCTGACCTGGATCATCCTTGCCCTGTTTTTACGCCATATCTCGCTAGGGCCCAGGCCATATTCAAAATCGACCATCTGCTCCAGGATAACCCTGTCATCTCCCGCTCTGGAAACTGTCAGATTATGGATGTCCTTTACGGTGCGCCTGTCTTTTTCCTGCATACGGACGATCGTTTCAACCTCGCCGGCTTCAGTATGGTAAAGAGTTGCCCTTACCCCTCTCACCTTGGCGTGGACCATATCGGCTACGTCTCTTGTGGAGTAACCGAATTGCGCGCTTTTTTTCCTGTCGATCCTAAGATCCAGTTCGGGCCTTCCTTCCCGCATACGGATCTTGGTATCGGTAAAATACGGGATGCGCGACATCCTTGTAGTCATAGCTACTGCGATCTCCCGGAGTATATCATAATCGTGGCCAAAAATATTTAGAATGATCTCCTTGGTCCCCACTTCCTGTTCTTCTTCAAAATATATAAAGGCCGGCTGCATCCTGGCTACTTTGGGCCTAAGGCTGTCTATTACTTCACCCACTGATCTTTTTCTTTCTTTCAGGCTGAGCAGTTTTACATATACCTTGCTTGACCATGCCTCTACCCGGGATGTGAAACTTTCAACTTCAGGGACCTCTCTCAACATTGCTTCTACATTGCGGACAATCTCATCGCTCGCATCCAGTTTGGCCCCGGTCGGAAGTTCTATGAATATTGTAAACCTGTTCTGTTCAGTGCTTCCCATGTACTCTTTGCCCATCTTTCCGTAAAGCCACATGATTCCGATAAACAGGGCTACAGCCATAGAGATTATCAAAAATCTTCTTCTGAAAGTGAAGAGGAGCCCCTTCTCCTGCAGCCTGTAAAACGGCCTCAAGAAGCCCTCTTTGACCTCTTGGGATGTGCCTCCTTCTTCGACAAGCTTTACCCGGGAACTCATAAGGGGGACTATCATAAGCGCGACAAAAAGTGACACGGTCAGGGAAAGGGTAACGGTCCAGGCGACACCTCCGTAAAGCAGAGCCATGGATTTTGAGACAAAGAGCATGGGCAGGAAAACAATGACCGTGGTCAGGGTCGAAGCAAAGATGACAACGTTCATCTCCGTGCTTCCTTTTACAGCGGCTTCGATCCGCTCCAGTCCCTGTTCGCTTTTTGTCACGATGTTTTCAAAAACAACGATCGAATTATCGACAAGCATACCGACCCCAAGAGCAAGCCCGAAAAGCGTCATAAAGTTGATCGTCAGATTTACTATCCCCGGCATGAACATATTTGCCAGGTCCATAAAACCAAAGGTT
>JBHIBX010000299.1:0-1813 GCA_046759285.1 Candidatus Omnitrophota bacterium | reverse complement strand
CATAATTACAGGCGACAGTAACATCGGCTCCTTTACCGATGTGATACCTGTACATATCCCTCAAATCCATCTTATAAACCTGATCCCCCGAAAGGATAAATATATACTTGATCGCAGGATCATTGAAATGCTTAAAGCATCTCCTCACTGCATCAGCTGTCCCCTGGAACCAGTCCGTGTTCTCCATAGACTGTTCCGCAGCCATAATATCAATAAAGCCTTTCGTGAACCGGTCCATCTTATAGGTTCTGCTTATGTGTTTGTTAAGTGACTCGGAAAGAAACTGGGTGAGAATGTAGATCTTGCTGAATCCGGAATTAAGACAGTTGCTGATAGGTATATCTATCAGGCGATATTTTCCGAACAGAGGTACAGCCGGTTTGCACCTTTCTTTAGTAAGGGGATAAAGTCTTGTGCCCCTTCCGCCGCCAAGAATAACACACAACGTATCTCTCATAATTACCACAACTTTTACTTCATAGCATACATGCTTTAATCGGTTTTTTCAAATAAATAAGCTCATTTTTGTCCTAAATTCGACATATCCTTTTATATAATTGGACATATTCAATTGCTGAATGTTCCCACGAGTAATCATATGACATGGCCTGGATCATGAGTTTTCGCCATAAATCTTTATCTTTATAATAGTTAACCGCCCTTTGTATGGCTTCAAAGAAAGCGTTTTCTTCGGCTGGTCCGAATTTAAACCCATTTCCCCTTTCACGGTCCTCATCAAAATCTATGATCGCATCATCAAGACCCCCCGTAGCCCTGACCACAGGTATTGTGCCGTACTTTATACTGTACATTTGATTAAGCCCGCACGGTTCATACCTGGAAGGCATCAAAAATATGTCACACCCCGCCTCTATTTTATGAGCCAGTTCCTCATTGAAGTCTATAGACACGCTTACATTCTCCGGATACTTCTCTGCCAGGGTTCTAAACATATTATTGTATTTCTGGTCGCCCTGCCCAAGCATCACGACACCCGCTCCCAGCTGGACGATACGGCCGGTAATATTGGCCAAAAGGTCCATGCCTTTTTGCTCCACGAGACGGGTAACGCTTCCCAATAGCAGTTTGTCGGGCGGAATAGGCAGACCCGCCTGTTTAAGCAGGTCTTTTTTACATTCCGTTTTCTTTTCTAAGCTATCAATATCAAAATTCTCCTTCAAGAAATTATCGTTCTCGGGACTCCATATTGAATAATCTACCCCGTTAAGTATGCTGTAAAGCGCGTCTTTCCTTTTTTTGACAAGGTCCTCGAGGCCGCAGCCGTATTCGGGCGTCATTATCTCCTCAGCATACTTGTGGCTCACGGTACTTATGATATCGGAATGAAGCAGGCCCTCTTTCATGAAATTTAACTTCCCAAAAACACCCTGATACGCCATATTGTGTATTGTGAAAAGGATTTTTATTCCTTTGTAAAAATCATCATTCGCAAGTTCAGACTTGAGATAGGACGGTATAAGGGCGGATTGCCAGTCATTGCAGTGGATTATATCGGGTTTAAAATCGAGTTCCTTGATCGCCGCCAGTGTCGCTTTTGAGAAAAAAGTAAATCTGGAAGAGTTGTCCGGATAATCCCCGCTTAAGGTGCCGTAAATCCCGTCTCTCGAAAAATATTCTTCATTTTCGATAAAATAAACCGTTGTATTGTCTGTCTTGCAGGAAAAAAGATTTTCCCCCTCTCTTACCAGCGGGAACTTCTCCCTGTCTATGCATCCGTACAAGGGCATGATCACCCTTGCGTCGCATCCAAGCGAAACAAGAGCCTTTGAAAGACTCCCGGTAACGTCCGCCA
>JBHIBX010000298.1:0-1817 GCA_046759285.1 Candidatus Omnitrophota bacterium | reverse complement strand
GGCGCTTGTCCCTATTCCGGTTCCCATGAGAACGTCTCTTACATCGGCCAGTCTGACGGGAGTCTTGTTTAGAAAATATATGCTTTCCCCCGAACGGAAAAGTCTGCGGCTGATCGTTACCTCGTCGTAATCCACAGGAAGAGCCCTGTCTTCATTTGATAGCGTGAGCGAGACCTCAGCCATATTCACTGGATCGTATTTTTCCGTTCCGTTGAATATGACGTCCTGCATTGTGGTGCTCCTCATAGACTTCGAGGACTGGTCTCCTAAGACCCATTTTATCGCATCGACGACATTACTCTTTCCGCACCCATTCGGTCCTACTATCGTAGTGACACCGGGTTCAAATTTGAGTTTTGTCTTGTTCAGAAAAGATTTAAATCCTACTACTTCCAGACTCTTAAAATGCACAAACCCCTCCTTTACTAATGCACCTTCCCCTCAAGAATCTTACGCATTTTATCAACCTCTTCCGCCGAATATTCCCTGTAACGGTTTATCGGGTTTCTCCTTGGCGACGGAAAAATGCCCTTCTTTTCATAATTTATAACTGTCCCGCGGTATATACCGAGTATATTAGCCACTTCTTGGACGTTATACTTTTTTCTTCCTTGTTCTATCATTCCAAGCTCTTAGTTAAGGTTTAAGCACCTTTATACAAGTTTAGGGGTGTTTATTCACCCTTCATCAAGTATACTGATGTATGTTCTACTTGTCAAGTTTAGCAACTACCCGAGAACCTGCTTGAAATGCTGTGTGAGTTGAGGGACTACTTTGAAAAGATCGTCCACTATGCCGTAAGTGGCGACACTGAAGATCGGGGCTTCGGGGTCTTTGTTTATAGCGACGATGACGTCCGAGGACTTCATGCCGACAAGGTGTTGAATCTGGCCGCTGATGCCGCATGCGATATAGAGTTTCGGGCAAACCGTCTTGCCGGTCTGCCCTACCTGGTGCGAATAGGGCATCCATCCCGCGTCTACAGCGGACCTTGAGGACCCTACGGCGCCGTTCAAGACCAGCGCCAGCTCCTTTATGACGTCAAAGTTTTCTTTTGAGCCGACTCCCCTACCGCCTGAAACGATAATATCGGCTTCGGTGATATTCACCGTCTCTTCTATTTCTTCAACGATATCTATGAGCTTGCTACGGGATGTAAATACATCGTCCGGAAATTCTTCCTTTATGACCTCCCCTTTTCTCCCCTGATCGGGTTCGGCCTCTTTCATGACCTTGTGTCTTACGGTCGACATCTGGGGCCTCGCGTTGGGAGCGATAATGGTGGCCATGATGTTGCCTCCAAAGGCGGGCCTGGTCTGAAGAAGCAGTCTTTCTTCAAGGTCTATGTCCAGCCCTGTGCAATCTGCCGTAAGCCCGGCTTCGATCTTTACCGCTACGCGTGAAATAAGGCTGCGTCCTATGGTCGTTGCGCCGCATAGAACAATTTCCGGTTTGTATTTTTCTATAAGGGCGCTTAATGCTTTTGTATACGGTTCATCCTGATACGCCCTGAGCTTGGGGGAATCGACCAGGTAAACTTTATCGGCACCTCTTGCGATAACTTCCTGGCACTCCTCTTCCATGTTTTCACCAAGGATCACGCCGCACAGGTTCACGCCAAGTTTGTCGGCCAGCTCTCTTCCTTTACCCAGAAGCTCGAACGACACCGACTGGACTTTACTTTTTTTCTGCTCGCAGAACACCCAAACGTCTTTGTATGCCGAAAGGTCTACAGCTTCCTTCTCCTCCGGTTTTTGAATAATGATCGCGTCAAACGTGCAGGCATCCACGCATGCGCCGCACAGCGTGCATTTCTC
>JBHIBX010000297.1:0-1818 GCA_046759285.1 Candidatus Omnitrophota bacterium | reverse complement strand
GTCCGTGTAGGAATAGACCCTGATGCCTCCGCCGTTAAGGTTATGATTGCCGATGAAGAAGATCTGCGGCTGCCGCGAGGCACCCATATTTATTTGGTAGAGGATGTTCGTCTTGTTCGTCGTCCTTGTCGTGAGCGCAATCTGCTCCTCTTGTGAATTTTCTGTGGGAAAATTTGAATCCTCATTCGTGAGCGTGATATTCCCGCCTGCTAAATCTTTTATACGGTCGTTGAAGAGATAAGCGAGTTTTCCCATCACATCTTCTCCGTCTCCTCCTTGATGCGCTTGGTGATGCCCCGCACGTTAGCCTGTATCATCTTCTCGAAGGCGTCCCGTCCTTTGGTCGTCATGAACCGGTATGTGTCCTGGCTATCGATTGAGAATACTTTCGGAGCATAAACAGGAGCAATCGTGATGGTCGGCCCTGTTTTCTGCTCTTTTTTGGCAGTTCGGATTTTGGAGAAAGGAGTAATATCTATTATTTCCCGGGGATGAACTTTTATCATCGCAGGCTGCGGGACCGTAAAAGTCCCTCCTTTCTGAAATCCACCCGCAATAGGCGCATTGACTGAAACAGTGCCTAATGCGCCCTCAAGCCTATTTCCGAGCCTATCAAAGATTTTCCCCATACGATCTGCAAATCGGCCAAATAAATCACTTAGCTTTTGGATCCTGTCCTCTTCAGCCTTTTTTACCCGTCCGATGGCCACCGCCTCATCAATCAGTCCTTGAGTGGTTTCATCGATCTTAAATCCATAGGCCTCCGCATAATCGTATATCTTTTGAAGCGTTGGAGCTATTGCTCTCAAAGCGTCTTCGCTTTTAATTCCCGCATCTTTGAGCCTCTTGTGATAAGTTGTGGCCTGTTCGGTAAGGGTTTCCATAACATCTGCTGTCATCCAGCCTGAATTTCCGAGAGCCTCCATTATCTCCTTATTTGCCTCAATGCTCGTAAAGAGCTCTTTGTGCTTTTCTGTGACTCCGACAATATCAAAAAGCCGCTTGATGGGGGCGGTGGCGCCTATTCCGAGCTCTTTGTACTTATCGCGCAGGGCCCCCAGGGGCTTTTTCATCTGGTCGACCGTATCGGTCCAGCTTATGCCTGAAGATATAAGCGAGTTAAAGGTATGAAGGGCAATCTTCCCGAGATTCCTTACCTCTTCGCCCGCCCTGTAATATGCGTGTTCGCTTCGGTAAGTCGTTTCGACAAGTTCCCGCTGCAGGGCCATGATCTCTTTTGTCTTATCCCCATATGCACTCGTTCCTTCTTCTATGTCTTTTAATTCTCCTTTAAGCTTATCAATTTCACTAGTCAGCGATGCTATCTTATTTTTATAATCGGGGACACCTGCAACTAGATCGGTCAGAGCCTTCGGGATTCGCTGGAGCTGGCTTGTGGTATACTCAGCAACGGTTCTCACCTCAAGCCCGGACTCCCTGACTTTAAGGATGAACTTCGTCATGGCGACAGAACCTTCCTCTCCAAGGTCCTGAGCCCCTTCTAAAAGAAGCTTAAAGCTCTTGTCTAATGCCTCTGTAGCATCTACTGCATGCAGACTGTTATTTTCAAACTCCTCTAATATCTTGCCAGCTCCTGTCCAGAGGGCGTTCAAATTGCGCTGATTGACTCCAACGTCTTTAATGATCTCGCCAAAGTATTTGGCTATGGCCGCCTCTCTGCCGAACCTTTTTTCAGCTTCGAGTATTTTCTTTGCCGTATCTTCTGTTATTTCGCCATACCGCTTTACAGCCCAAGTTATGCTTCTTATCTGCCTTTCAAGCTTCTCCTTCTCTCTCCTTGCTTTTTCTGCCTCCTTT
>JBHIBX010000296.1:0-1833 GCA_046759285.1 Candidatus Omnitrophota bacterium | reverse complement strand
CCAGCAAGAAGGAGTTGCTCCGTCCGACGGTCATATCCCGATGCACGGAAGTAAGATTTAATTCTTTGTCGGCGGAAGTTGCGAAAAGTATCATTATGAGCCGTTCAGATGTCGATGAAGAAGGCGCTTCTTTCCTGGCGGATTTCACTGAAGGTTCGCCCGGACGCGCCCTGGAAGTGATCAACGAAGGGGTGCTGGAGCGCAAGGAGGACATTATCGGGATGCTGGAAGAGATCACGGGCGAGAAAGATGCGATCGGCCCGGCATGGGACAACGAAGGAAAAGCCTCTCTTTTGGAGGACCTGGAACTTTTGATCATGTTTTTCCGGGACATCGCGCTTGAAAAAGAAGAGATGCGCCGGTTTTCAAAACAGTATTCGATCGAAAAGATATCGGACATAATTGAGCGACTGATCGGCTTAAAGCAGGCCCTGATGGGCAACGTTAATCCCAAACTGGTGGCGCAGGTGCTGCCGGGAGTGCTTAAATAACAGCGTATAGCGTGCAGCGTACAGCGTATAGTAAGGTTGAAACTAAACGCTAAACGCTGTACGCTAAACGCTTAATATATAGAGGTGAAACATGCAGGTACAAGAAGTAGTTCTGGTTCAGCTAAGGACTGCCGGGGAGATCAAGCATTTTCTTACCGGCGGCATGAAGTTTGATATAGGAGAAAAGGTGATCGTCGAGGCTGATCGGGGCCTTGAGTACGGCGAGATCGCGTCGCAGACCAAAAGCGTAACCGATGTCAGTTCCATCGAAAAACCCCTGCGGAAGATCATCAGGAAAGCGAACCCGTGGGACGAGAAGCAGATCGCTAAGAATAAGGCCAAAACGAAGGACCTGATGAACATATGCGAGCAGAAAATAAAGGAACACAATCTGCCGATGAAACTGGTGGACGCGGAATACTCGTTCGACAGGTCGAAGATAATCTTTTATTTTACTTCCGAAAGCCGCGTAGATTTCCGCGACCTCGTTAAGAATCTGGCGAGCATCTTCCGGGTAAGGATCGAACTGAGGCAAATAGGGGTAAGGGACGAGGCGCGTCTTCTGGGCGGTTTCGGGCCCTGCGGCAGGAAGCTTTGTTGCATGTCCTTTCTTAAAAATTTCAATCCGGTGACGATAAAAATGGCCAAGATCCAGAATCTGCCGCTTAATCCCTCGAAGATATCCGGTTTGTGCGGCCGGCTCATGTGCTGTCTCGGCTATGAGTCAAAATGCTATAGGGAGCTTTACAAAGGCCTGCCCAAGATAGGCAAGGAAATAAAGACCGAGCAGGGCAAAGGAAAGGTCATTGCTGTAAACCCCCTGAAAAGGATGGTCACGGTGGACCTTGGAGAAGGAAGGGTCAGGGATGTAGAGGTCGAAGTCAGGGAGGAGCGATAGCCAGCCATGGGTAAGTTTTATATCACGACACCCATATATTACGTGAATGCCAGTCCCCACATAGGGCACGCTTACACGCAGATCGCTGTTGATACGATAGCCAGGTATCACAGGATGCTGGGCGACGAAGTGTTCTTTCTCACGGGGACGGATGAACATGGAGAGAAGATAGAGGAGGCGTGTCTTGAGGCTGGTTTTGAAAAAGGGAAGGAAAAGGAATTCGTTGATACGATAGTCCCCAATTTCAAGAAAGCCTGGGAAGCGCTTGGTATAACATACGACGATTTTATACGCACTACCGACAAGGAACATGAAAAGGAAGTCCAGGACTTTCTCCAGAAGATGTACGATAACGGCGATATTTACCAGGGTGAGTATGACGGCTGGTTTTGCACTCCGTGCGAGACTTTCTGGACGGACACCCAGTCAAAAGACGGGATGTGT
>JBHIBX010000295.1:0-1843 GCA_046759285.1 Candidatus Omnitrophota bacterium | reverse complement strand
TTGAAAAAGGTATCATAAGGATCCTGCACGACAGGAGTTTTATTGACGACCCCACACGGATATTCAGGGCGGTAAGATTCGAGCAAAGATTCGGCTTTGCGATCGAAAAACATACCGAATATCTTATACAGCACGCGGTAAAGAGGGAAATGTTCAGAAGAACAGAGAACCAAAGGATCCGCGATGAACTGATCATGATCTTAAAAGAAAAAAATCCTGAGAAGGCGGTTTTCAGGATGAGAGAGCTTCATGAGTTGAGATTCATACACCAGGATCTTGTTCTTCCCAGGGCCATAAAAAAGAGATTTGACGGGATCAAGAAGTGCGTCCGGTGGTATGAATCGACTGAAAGCATCAGAAAGCGTAAACTGGACGTGTGGCTTATAAACTTTATGGCTCTTCTGGATTCGCTTCCCGCGAAGCACGTTGAAGAAGTGCTGAAAGGATTCGTTTTTACCAGAAGCGAGACAACGAGGGTCATGTCCTACAAGGAAAAGGCAGACAACGCGATACGGAAACTCTCTTCAAGACAGAAAATGAAGCCCAGCAGTATATACAAGCTCTTGGAGCCGTTTTCGCATGAAGTAACACTCGCCATTATGGCAAAGACGCGGTCCAAGACGGCGCGAAATCGGATAAGGAAGTTCTTTACGGTTTATAACGGGATGCGTCTTAAGATCAGCGGAAGTTACATAAAGAAAGAGGGGGTCAAACCCGGCCCCAGGTATAAGAAGATACTGGATTGTGTCCTGTGCAGGAAGCTTGACGGCAAGGTCGTGACAAAACAGGATGAGATCGAGTGCATGCGCAAGGTGATAAAGGGCGAAAAGAAAAAGAAGCGCAAAAAATAAGATGAGAGTCGGCATTCTGCAGGTAGAGATATTGTTGAGCGACGGGAATTCTCTAAAGGACAAAAGAAGCGTCCTCAAGAGACTGAAAGACCGTATAAGGAAAGATTTCAACGCGTCGGTTGCCGAGGTAGCTTACATGGATAAATGGCGCAGATCGATTCTCGGGATCGCGGTAGTATCCAACGGCAGACAGCATATTTCCGCTTATCTGGATAATATCGTCAACTCGATCAGGGAAGACAGGAAAATCACTATTGTTGATTACACTGTAGAAGTTTTTTAACGAGAGGAAGAACAAATGCTCGACCGAATGGACAGGGTATCAGAAGCGATAAAAAGGGAGATATCTCTGATTTTACAGGAGAAGGTCAACGATCCCCGGCTGAGTAGTGTATCGATCACACGGGTCGAGGTTTCGCGTGACTTAAAAAACGCAAAAGTATATTATCTAGGCCTGCCCGATGAAGCCGAGCAGCGGGAGATCGAGAAGGCCTTGAACAAGGCCGCGAAATTTATAAGGAGCGAACTCGCCGGAAGGGTCACCATAAAATTCACGCCGCGATTAATATTCACCAAAGACAAGGCCGAAGAGATGGAGGAAAGTATAGAAAAAACTTTCGACATAATAGAAAAAGAACTTGAAGAGAAAAGCGAACACGAGAAAGGAACCGAAGATGAAAAGTGAGATAATAGATGAAATAGCAAATATCCTTAAAACAAAGGACAATTTTTTAATAACCGCCCATATAAATCCGGAGGGAGACTCTATAGGCAGCCAGCTGAGCGTTTTTCACATTTTGAAAAAATTGGGGAAAAAAGCTGTCATGCTCGGCGATTACATGGTGCCCGACAGTTTGAATTTTTTGCCCGGCACAGATTTGATTTCAAATAAGATCCCCGGAGGCTTTAATCCTGAAACCGCCATAATTCTGGATTGCCCCGTTAGGGCCAGGGTCGGCAAGGTGGCTAACTACCTGGAAGGCTTGGAACTG
>JBHIBX010000294.1:0-1875 GCA_046759285.1 Candidatus Omnitrophota bacterium | reverse complement strand
AGGGAATTAAGAGGCTTAAAAAGACTCAGATGGATGAAGGAACCGGAATATGCCGGACTCGATCACCAGCTTTTGCTTTGCGTGAAAAACGTGGAGTCGGGAAGAGTAAATATGGACCTGATATCCAAGACCATGGGTATCGTAGTTTCAAGATCCAAAAATGCCGATGTTCTTTGCGATTTTATGGAAGATTACAGGGATCTGCACGAGCTCTGGCTTTTGGGCAGGAGGCAGAACTTAAAAACAGAATTCGATGTGTTTAAATTCATGTTCCAGGAATACCTCGCAAAGGCCGACAGGATACGCGGAAGACCCGGGAGGGAACAGTCCTGTGATGAGGTCCGCAATGCCCCCCGAACTTTCTGGACACGTTTCTACCAGGCCGCTTTTATGCCTTTCAGGATAGACGACCCGACCGGCAAAACAGACAAAAAAGGAAAACCCGTCAGAGTATTTAATCCGACATTTCAAGCAATTTCAGATATGGTGCTCATCCAGCTTATACCCGATTTTGGCAAAGTCGTTACATATTTGGGAAGAAAAGAGACTACCAAAGAAAAAGTCGACGAAGAAAGCGTGACAAAACTTGTAAAACCCGCGCGCAAACGTACTGCAGCTTTAATAAGGAGACTGCTAAGGAAAGGCAAAAAGAATTTTACCCAGCTTACCATAAAGGAAAGAAAGGAAGTCGCGAAAGCTTTAGCCAGGGATTACGGCCTTAAAGGCAGGGAACTTAGATCATTCAACCGATCAATTCTCGATGTATCTAAGGCTGAAATAGAAAGATGGAAGTCTGCCTCCGGCCCCGGAGAACCGGCAACCCCCGGAGGAAGCAGAAGAACCGGCCTCGGCTCGACATCATTAGGTGCGATACTTGCACTAATAATATCTATTATATTTATATTATTTCCTTATAACGGGCGTGCCGCGGAAGGGGAGGAAGGACCTCCAAGTAAACGCGCTTCATCTTCACTGTTACAGCGCTTAGGCGTCAAGGATACGAAGAGCTATACGGAGGAAACCATCTATCCGGGCTTTGTCGTCAGAAATTACACGGGCGGTCCGATTGAAACATATCACATTATCGACAGCAACGAATATATCAATACGCGCCGTGAGGCAGACGGAACAGTAAAGGTTTATACATATGACGCTTCCTGGAATCTCACCGAAGTTTTGACCCATAATACTGACGGAACGATAGAAAAAGACGATTATATACAAGAACATACGGAGAGGTGGATCCCCGGCGACGATTTTGCCCGCGGATGCAACCTGCCATGGCTGACGTACGGCTTTGATATAGGGCTTGGCGCCAATGGCGAGACTCACGAAGGCTTTTCAACACCGGCGAAAAGAGCGGCGCTTTACCAGGAACTTAGCCGCTGGAGTGGCGGGGTTGTCAGGGTATTTCTCTTTTGCGATCTAAGAAGCGGCGTTACCTTCGATGGAAGCGGCACCACTACAGGTTTTACAGACCATGTTTACGAAGATATGGATGCCCTTTTGGATGCCGCGAGAGCCCTTGGCGTAAAAATTATACCCGTCTTTTTCGATAAGACACTGGGTGATAAAGTTTCGGATGAATCCGGGTATCCCGTAGGAGAACACCCGGACCTTATAACCGATCCCGCAAAGCGTGCAGCACTTCATAACCTCATAGCACAATTTGTCCGAAATTACGCCGGAAGCGATGAAGTATTTGCCTACGACGCCATGAATGAGCCGGTAGAAGCTACGGCCGTTACCACGTCTGAAATGCAGACTTTCCTGTCAGAGCTTATCGGCGTGATCCACACGGAGGATCCGGGAACACCCGTTACGATAGGCGCCCGAGACGAAGGAACAGTCACCAACTGGACAGGGTTGGACCAG
>JBHIBX010000293.1:0-1878 GCA_046759285.1 Candidatus Omnitrophota bacterium | reverse complement strand
AAAAAAAGCAAGATCGCTAGTTCCTTCCAGCCTCGTCTCATATTTTAGACCACTACTCTGACTTGTTTTGCGTCGTAGATGTCTTTGTATTGTTTCAGTTTCCTGATCACGCTTTTCGGCACTTCGCTGTCGACATTCAGCAAGCTGATAGCCATGCCTTTTTTCTTTTCCCTGCCGAAACTCATTTCCGCTATGTTGATCTTATGCTTTCCCAGCAAAGTGCCGATCTTTCCTACCACGCCGGGAACGTCCTTATTTGACACGACCAGCATGTATCCATCGGGAATGGCTTCGACGTAATACTTATCAAGCTTGACTATCCTGGGTTCCTTGTTGGCAAAAAGAGTCCCCATTATAAAATGCTTTTTCTTGCCGGTGGCGATCTCTACGTTGATGAGATTGGCGAAATCCGTAATCATGGTAGTCTTCTTTTCAGTAACCTTGATGCCTCTCTCTTTCGCGATAAGAAGCGAGTTTACGTAGTTTACCTGCTCTTCCAATATGGGATTAAAAATGCCTTTCATCAATGCGCGCGTGACGACCCCAACATCCATGTCCGCGACCTCCCCGACATATTTCACCGTTATGGACCTTATCGATTCGTCAATGAGCTGTGACTGTATAGAGCCAAGACGCTCTGCAAGATTAATATAAGGCTGGACCGTCTCCACGGCTTCTTCCTCCATGGCAGGAACGTTCGCAGCATTGCGGTAACCTTTACCCATCAAAGCATCCGAAACCGATCTGGCAATATCCATGGCAACGTTGATCTGCGCTTCTTCAGTAGACGCCCCGAGGTGCGGGGTCGTGATCACATCACCTATGCCATAGACCGGGCTGTCCACGGGAGGTTTTGATTTGGTTTCATACACGTCAAGTGCGGCGCCGGCGACTTTGCCTGATTTTATGTTTTTCGCAAGTGCCTCCTCGTCAATTATGCCTCCCCTGGCGGCATTGATGATCCGGACTCCCCTTTTCATCTTCTTGAAAGCTCTTTCATCAAGCATGTGCTCGGTCTCATCCGTTAGCGGCGTATGGATCGTTATAAAGTCCGAATTTTTAAGGAGCGTATCCAGATCAACAGGCTCCACGTTCAAGGATTTGGCCTTTTCTTCCGAAAGAAACGGGTCATGCGCCATGACTTTCATTCCGAAACTCAAAGCCCTTTTGGCAAATTCTGCTCCTATCCGTCCGAGTCCTATGACCCCGAGAATCTTGCCGTATAGCTCAACGCCCATGAACTTTTTTCTGTCCCAGTGTCCCTGTTTTACCGAGTGATTTGCCTGCGGAATGCTCCTTGATAATGACAGCATGAGACTAAATGCGTGTTCTGCCGTGGACATGGTGTTCCCGGCAGGTGCGTTCATCACCACGATTCCTTTCTTTGAAGCAGCCATTATATCAACATTGTCAAGACCCACACCGGCCCTTCCGATGACTTTCAGGTTATCGGACGCCTCGATTATTTTCTTGGTCACGGTGGTGCCGCTTCTTACGATAAGAGCGTCATACCCTTTTATTTTCTTGGAGAGCTCAGCCTCGGAAAGTTTTGACACTTCGTCGACCTTAAACTTATTTCTTTTCAGAATATCCACTCCCTCTTTGGATAGAGGATCGCTAATAAGGACCTTTATCGCCATAACCTTTCACCTCACTTTAATAATTCCTGGGCTTTGCCCACTCCTTTTCCTAACTCGATTTTATATCCTAACTGATCAAGAACGATTTCTACTCCCGCAATAGCCGCTATAGTATCATACTCATCCATGTATCCGAGATGAGCGATCCTGAAGATCTTGCCTTTAAGAGAGGCCTGACCCCCGGCTATTGTCACGCCCTGTTCATCCCTCATTTTTTTCACCAGTGCCGCGCCGTCAA
>JBHIBX010000292.1:0-1883 GCA_046759285.1 Candidatus Omnitrophota bacterium | reverse complement strand
TAGTTCTATACTTTTTAACATGCTTTCTTGGCATATTTTTTGTTTTTTCGGCTTACGCGGAACTGGAAATTGCAGGTAAAGAAGGAGTGCTGATATCAAGGGAGGACAGCGACTGGCAGGTTCTCTCAGACGGGGATCTCAGACTTGCATATAACAGTCTCGGGCATGTTGTTACGCTGGACTGGAACCAGAAGAACGATGTCCAGGATTACATGGCTTATATTTACGGCGCGGGACTGAAAATAATATATCAAGAGGAGTATGAGGCGTATATGCGGTGGGCAAGTTTAGGTCCTGCCGAATTCGACGCGCCCATAGCTCCTCACGGGCAGGTCCATACGATATGGGGAGATGTTGGCGAGTATCGTGGAGTGGAGCTTCTTCCGCATCTTCAGAAATGGTGGCTGGATGTCCCCATACCCGTGCTCCCCGCGAGATTTAAAGGAGGGCTTTTCAAGTATTCTGTCGGGAACGGTCTTGCTCTTGGCGGCTACTATGAAAAGTACGGTTTTAATATCTACAATGAAACCGAACACATTGCTTGGACGTTCCATTTTGACGTGCCCGATATTGAGAACAAGTGGAATCTGGGACCCAGAATCACAGCAGAAAAAGAAGTATTTAATATTAAATATGACAGCTTGGCATGGTTTTTTGCAGCTGACGCGATCATAACTTGCGGCGACCACACATTCCAGCCCTACATCGGCTTTCTGATAGACAGGACGCCTCGCGGCAAAAGGCCTAATGTTTACGTGACTCCGGTTAATACGGATTTTCTCGGGACATACGGCGCGGACCTAAATATGCAATTTGGGGAGTTTTCTTTCGGGGCAGAAGCTGCCGCTAACTTCGGAAAAGCATGGTCCGCTAATACCGCTGAATTTGATGATATTGTTCACCAGGGTTATCTGCTCGTGACAAGCGCTTCGTACTCCTACTTGGAAGACACGATAGTCCCCAGGTATAAGTTTTATTATGTTTCCGGAAACAAGTTCACGGGCGACGACCTCACAAGCGGACAGATAGTAAGGTCGTCAAACAGAGAATTTTCGGTTTATTCTCCCACAAACTCAAACCTTGCTGATTCACATTATCCGGGCTTTGACATGGGGCCCTATGTTTTTGCCGGAATGGGGTATTCGCTGAACCAGGGAATTTTGCGGCCAAATGTTTTTTATGACCCGTACCAGATGACCAATCTTATTGCCTCCAACGCAGGCATTGATATCATGATAACCGATAGTTTTTACGTAGGGCTTGATTACTGGTACCTGAGGACCCAACAGCCCCCGATCGGCGCGGATTATGACGCCGTGAATGACGAATTTCTTCCTTATACGCTTCCGAAGGATCTCGGCAATGAACTGGATATTTACTGCGAATATTACGTGAACGATTACATCACTTTAAGTTTTCTTGGCGGCATCTTTTTCCCGGGTGATTATTTTCACACACGCCGTGGGGATGAAGATGTACTGGGCATTGCTCCGGCCCCCAGATATGATGGCGGGGCCACAAACCCCTGGATGGCGGAGTTTGCCGTAACATATAAGTATTAAAGGTGCGAAAAATGAAGATGTCAAAAAGGATTTTAGAAGAACTGGAACACCACGCTCCTTTTACCGTTCTTGGGGCGCTTATGGGGATAATCATAATGGTGTTTTTTCATAGGATGCCTTCAGGTATAGCCTATAAGATCTTTTATACCTTTCATCCGCTTCACGTTCTTTTGAGCGCGCTTGTTACGGCTTCTATTTACCGGCTTCATGTGTGTCCGCCCGGTTCACACTTGCAAGGGAGATGTAATCTTTGGGTTCTTTTTATTATCGGATATGCAGGCTCCATAGGTATCGCCACACTCAGCGATTCATTGATCCCTT
>JBHIBX010000291.1:0-1887 GCA_046759285.1 Candidatus Omnitrophota bacterium | reverse complement strand
AGGCATGATAAAGATACTCACGCTTTCCGGGTATTTTTTCCTGACCTCCCTGGCGCCCTTGACGTCGATGCTCAGGATAACGTCTTTCTTCTCCTCAAGCGCTTCCTTCAGCTGCTGTTCGGAAGAACCATAAAAATGTCCGAAGACTTCTTCCCATTCAAGAAGGTCTCCTTTTTCTATTCTCTCCTTGAATTCTTCTTCTGAAATAAATATGTAGTCTTTCTTGTTTTCTTCGTCTTTTCGCTGTTTTCTTGTGGTATAAGATACAAGGCGTACAAGTCCGGGCATTTTCTCAAGGAGACGACTGATAACCGTTGTTTTTCCGCTGCCGCTCGGGGCTGATATAATGATTATCAAGTTTTTTCTTTCGGGCATGTCACTCTATGTTCTTCGCCTGTTCCCGCATCTTCTCTATTTCGCTTTTGACCTCGATCACGGCCTTGGATATCCTGAAATCTTCGGCCTTGGACCCGATGGTATTCGTCTCCCGGTGCATTTCCTGGGCGATAAAGTCCAGTTTTTTCCCTGCGTCCGTCGTTGCCGCTCGCATCGTCCTTTTGTAGACGGCAACATGGTTTTCCAGGCGGGTGAGTTCCTCTGATATGTCGCAATTTCTGGCGAATAAGGCAGCTTCTTCTTCTAATCTTTCTTTATCAAGCTCTGTCTGCTTTGATATTTTGAGCATCGTCCGGGTGAGCCTGTCCCTGTATTTGGAAACGTTTTGTTTTTCGTATTTTCTTATTTCTTTCAGGTTCTTGCGTATTTTGTCCAGGCGTTTAATAAAATCTTTTGTCAGCCGCGCCCCTTCGGTTTTTCTGTATTCAACGAGTTTGTTCAGGGCTTTTACGGCAGCTTTTTTGATATAGGGCCAGAGCTGGCCCGCTTTCTTGCTGGTATCGCTTTCAACCACGCCGGGAAACCCTATTACATCCTGTATCTTGAGCTCCCCCGCTATGGTTAGCTGTTTCTGGGCCTTTTGTATTTTTTTGATGTATTCGTTCGCAACGATCTCGTTTACGATTATCTTGTGGAGAGGCTTTCGTCCTTCGCCGCTTTCCCGGCTTACTTTGACGAACACCTTTCCTCTGAACAGTTTACCCTGGAAAATGTCCTTTATTTTTTCTTCCAGCAGAAAAAAGCCGTTGAACGGCGAGCAGGTAATGCTCAGGCTTTTGTGGTTTAAGGTTTTTATTTCGACGGTTATTGCTCCGTAGGGCGTTCTTTCGGAGGCTTTTCCAAAGCCGGTCATTGATTTTAACATATACTTATGCCCACTTCCTTTTTTGAACCTTCTTTTCTTCTATTGTCACGGGGTAAACATCGACGATTATATCATCCGGCTCAAACCAGAGCTTTATTTCTCTTTCCGCTTCTTCGGGGCTTTCAGAAGCGTGGATCACGTTTTCATATACCCCTTTGGTGGTAATCCTGCCGTAAGCGCCTCTTATCGATACTGCGTCGGCTTGTTCCGGATTGGTCTCTCCGCATATCTCTCTCACCTTTTCTATCGCGTCTTCCCCCCAATATATCAGCGCCATGACCTTCTTTTTATGATATTCACCCATGATGTACTTTATCAGCTCTTCAAAAAATGGCTCATCTTTGAGGCGGCTGTAGTGTTCTAGCGCAAGCTTCTTCGAAACCCGCACGATCTTCGCGCCAACTATATCGAGCTTTGTCTCGGAAAGCCGCGTCAGGATATTGCCCGTGAGGGATTTTTTCAATCCGTCCGGCTTTATAAGTACCAGGGTCTGCTGGTTCATAATAGTTCCAATTGTAGCAACTGCCGCATAAAAAAGCAATATACTTATTATTTGATCCCGGGTCTCGGCCTTCGGCCTCGCCCGGGATGACATATTTTTAAAAGATGACGATGAACTCGCCCCG
>JBHIBX010000290.1:0-1898 GCA_046759285.1 Candidatus Omnitrophota bacterium | reverse complement strand
CGGCATACCGCCCTTTAATGCACCGGTACCTAAGATCCTTGAACCTAACATCACCTCATAAATCCCTTCGGCTATTAGCGAACTCAGGGCGGTTATAAGGCGAGGGTTATATTGATAATCCGGATGCAGCATCACAACGACATCAGCACCGATCTTAAGAGCCTCTCTGTAACACGTTTTTTGATTCGCTCCATAGCCCATATTCTTTTCATGCACAAAAGTTTTGATGCCTAATTCCCTTGCGATCTGCGGCGTTCTATCCAAACTCGCATCATCCACTAATATGATCTCATCAACGATATTGCGTGGAATCGCGGCAACCGTTTTCTCAACCGTCTTTTCAGCTTTATAGGCGGGCATTACAACAACTATCTTTTTATTATTTATCATTTTCCTAATTATTTAAATTTCACAAATATCGGGTTAGAAAAAAGCATGCTTGGATACTTGGCCCGAATATCAAGCCTGTAATATATTTTCCGTCCGGGTTCATAAAAGTCATCTTTATATTCAAATTCGCCGGGCTCGGTTATAAAAAATTCTTTTATCAGTATTCCGTTCCGCACGAGTTTCGCGGACACTGTCTCCCCGGGCTCCCCCTCCCAGTCAACCTTAAAACGAACTGTCGCGGGTCCGGGAGCCTGAAACTCCCCTCCCATGCCAGCCTTACGGCCCTGCTCATATTCTACTGAAAACGAATCAAGTTGCAACCTATGTTTTACAGACTTTCTCACAACGTACATGTTCCCTTTTTTCATTGCTTTTAGAATGTTCTCCCTCGAATTTGACGGGACAAGAAAAACCGTCTGCACTTCATCGATGGGTTTTTTAATCGCCACTTCCGTGCCGTGATAGGCCGTCTCGCCTATAGCCCATATGGGCTTTTCCCTGTGTCCCCTACAATAGTCATCCAGAACCCTGTCCCATATCCCGCCGGGGCCTCCGACTTTCCTGTAGCCTTCATAAAAGCAGCAAAATCCGGTATAATTCCTTGCTTTCAGCATATAGTCACTTGCAGGAGGACTGACAAACTTAATCGGCCCTAAATCTACACTGGTTTCGGCTTCAGGATTCGACCAGAACGTCATCCCGCCTTTACTGCCAACATAATCGATCAATTCCTGATATGGCCCGATACCGACATTTCCATGATACGGATCATATTTAACATCCTTGAACGGATAATTATGTAAAGCAAACACCAGGCCTGTGACGATGATCAGCCAGCAAAGCGAGTCAGGCATGTAAAATCTTGGATGTTTGCGTTTCAAGGAAATAATGCCTCCGATTATCAGGATAAATGGCCATAGCAAAAAAAGGCTCTTCCAGGTGTATTTTGAGAAGCTCCCATTTGAAAGAGTCGGTAACCTTTTATAGTCCTCAGCTTCCATTCCAAAAATAATAAACTGCAGGTCCCAATCGTGAAGGGTAAGATCCCCTTTTTTGTATGGTCTGCCAGTCCAGTAATAAAACGGAGCCGCTTCCACTGACATAAATACTTTAACGCCGGGTACCTGCTTACTTATCCTGTCGACTCTTTTCTTGTACTTTTCAATCCCATACTTTAAAAGCCCGTTCTTCTCTACTGTCTTTTTTACAATGCCCCTAAAAGGGAATGCGCCGTATTTCCATCTTGGCCTGAGGTTTTCGGTCAAAAAGACGGCTCCTACCCCGGCCTTTTTTGCCCTCATGACAAGCTCTTCGGGCGGAAACTCCCCGGAAGAAACATCAGTGTTCAGATGTATTACCCCCCTCACCTGAACGAGCCCTTCCTCAGTCCCTGCAACAGCCGCGAATAAAGCTATAAAGCAAATTAAAATAATTACGATTTTTTTCATTCTTTCACTAATTCTTTATACAATTTATCCAGGTCATCTACCATTTTCTTAGCCGAATAC
>JBHIBX010000289.1:0-1903 GCA_046759285.1 Candidatus Omnitrophota bacterium | reverse complement strand
TGCATAAGGCCTCACCGTAAAAAATCCTGAAAAGAAAGTTGTAACTAAAAATAATATGTTCATCACCCACATGTTCCTGAGTCGCTTCGGCCACTTAAGATTTAAACCCTTTTGCTTGACTACGCTGACACCATAAAGCTTCCCGCGCTGGAACCAATCGGAAAATATCGGGAACGGGCACATCATGCACCACATACGCGCGAATCCCGGAACTAAAATAAGCATCAACAGCACCCACCAGAGTATCCAGACGATCATTATCCCGAAATTGTAGTTTCCTGCCGAGTATCCCCCGATAAATCCCGCGATCAAGATAATCACGAAAATAAAGAGATTTACAATAAGCAACAATAAAGGAAACCACCTTGATCTAAGGAGTATCCTTACAATTTTAAATTTTGAGAGTTCAAATCTCCAATCCAGATCGATCAGACCGAATAGTTTATCTTTACTCATTTTCAGTTTCCTCTTCCTTTTCCTCTTCCTTCTCTTTCCTGAACATCAAAAAAGAGAAGTTGACCACTGCCAGACCTATAATTAAACCTGTGTAAAGGAGAAAGCGTGAATTCGGCCCAACAACCAGATAGCCAACCATATAGGGATGAAACTCCCCGCAGGTGACCGAGCATCTGAAATTGAACCTGCCTGTTTTATCCACAACGAATTTTACGCTTCCCTCCTGCCCAGGATGAGCCGAGGTCTCAACTTTATATCCATCAAGAAAGAACCCGTGGTGCACGTCTTCGCTTATAAGACGAATCTTGACCGTATCCCCTTTGTTAACCTTGATAATATTGGGCGTGTAATTGAACTTTTTTGCTTTGATCTCAAAAAGTCTTTCTTCGGCAAAAGAGAAAGTTACAAAAGAAATCAGTAATAAAATTATAAAAACAAATATCTTCCTCATTTTTTTAATCCTCCTACTCGATCTGCAATTCGGCCCAATTTGATATAGATTTTCTGCCGCCTCTATCGCCGCTTTCCCCTTCCCAGACGGCAAAAGCGCAAAGTCTCTTCTCGCCGAGCTTGAATACGGCATCTTCCTTATCATCTATATGCTTAAGCGAGCGTTTTATCACTATGTGCCATGTGCCGTTATCCCAAAGACCTCTTCCTTCCACATCCTGCCTGCTTTTCATGGTAATCGTTCCAACTCTTATGGCCATTAAATCATTCACGGCAGATTTAAGCGCTTCATCCTGTACCGGGAAAAGCTCTTCTTTTTCAAAAGGATAATGAAAATCAACATATGGAGTAGTTTTCGGCTCTTCCTTAAGCCAAAACTTGCTATCCCTGACGGCTTTCCAATGCCAAATATTGGCGCCATCTAGAAAGCCCATCATAAGCGACGAAGGCTGCGCGTCATCATCTATCGGGAACATAACAGCACATGCATCTGAAAATGTGCTCGTCCCAATCATCCTGTTCTCTGTAGAATCGCTCCAGGTTATATAAAAAAATATGTCTTTCCTGTTATGAAACGCCTTTACAGACACGGGAGATACAAGACTCTTACCCCAGGGCAGCACCATAACCTGGTATACCAGTTCTATCTCCTGTGAAGGTATCGCATCCCATCCCCCAAGGTCGACCCCCTTCGATAGGTCAATTTCACTATCAACAAAGGGAACCTTTAAGTTCACCTTTTCCGGTTCCTCCTCAATAGCAACAGGCACACCTCTCGAATACCTTAATCCATAATAAGCAAGCGCCGCGAAACCTATTATTGAAACTATACAAATTAAAATAATAGTAAATTTTTTCACTCAGCTAAACCTCCGTTTAAGGCTTTTTTAAAAACTTTTTTTCTGATTCCACGAATTCGAGCAACTCGGTCGCTCTGTCAGCGTAAAAACTTTTTTTCTCAGAAACGGAAATTATTTTTTCTGCGATCCCCTTCGCA
>JBHIBX010000288.1:0-1905 GCA_046759285.1 Candidatus Omnitrophota bacterium | reverse complement strand
ACGCAAAAAACCGTCAAATATAAGCTGGCCGCCTCCCGCCCTGAACCTGTATTCCCCGGCATCGATGTTTATCGTCAGAACCGAATACACCGCGCTTGCCATCTGGCTGGAAACAAACCTTTTCCATATAAGGTTATAAAGTTTGAGCTCGTCCGGACTGAGATATTTCTCGACTTCTTTAGGGCTCCGCAGGGGGAGCGTCGGGCGTATCGCTTCATGTGCTTCCTGGGCGCGCTTCTTGGACTTATATTTAACAGGCGTCTTGGGGCAGTATTTTTTTCCATACTCATCCAGAATATACTGCCGGACATCCTTGAGGGCATCGTCCGATATGCGGACAGAATCGGTGCGCATGTACGTTATAAGTCCCACACTTCCTTCTTCACCCAGCTCGATCCCCTCGTACAGTTCCTGCGCGACCTTCATGGTCTTGCTGGCTGAAAAGTTCAGCTTATTGAAAGCGTCCTGCTGGAGAAGTGAAGTTGTATAGGGCGAACGAGGATGGCTTTTCTTCTCTTTTCGGGAAATATCTTTTACAATGAACTTCTCTTTTTCCAAATCGGAGATCACCTTGTCGACGCTTTTCTTGTCAGGAATATGGATCTTCTCGCCCTTGTACTTTACCAGTTTGGCCGCAAATTGAGCAGGATCCTCCTTCTTCTTCAGGATGACTTCAACGTCCCAGTATTCCTGGGGCTTGAATTTCCTTATTTCTTCTTCCCTCTCGGCGATCAGCCTGACAGCCACGGACTGGACTCTTCCGGCGCTCAATCCCCTCGTTATCTTCGACCATAAGAGAGGGCTCAGGGAATAGCCTACGATCCTGTCCAGCACTCTTCTTGCCTGCTGGGCGTTCACCTTGTTCATGTCCAGAGAGCCCGGATGATCGAAGGCCTTACGAACGGCTTTTTCGGTTATCTCCTCGAAAGTTACCCTGAACACATCGGTTTTATCCTTTTCAAGCTGATTTTTAAGGTGCCAGCATATCGCTTCACCTTCCCTGTCGGGGTCCGCGGCCAGGTATATCGCTTTTACGCCTTTGGCTTCCTTTTTTAAGTTACTCAAATACTTATTCCGGCCTTTTATGATGATGTATTCCGGTTTGAAATCGTTGTCAAAATCAATACCCATCCTGTCCGGAGGCAGATCTATGATGTGTCCCATGCTTGCCACGACTTTATAGTCTTTTCCAAGTATTTTATTTATCGTCTTCGATTTCGCGGGCGACTCCACGATCACGAGATACTTTATCTTGAACGATTCGGTTTTTGATTTTTCTTTTTTAGCCGGCATGATAGCTCCTTCCGGGGAGTTGTCTTATTAGGCCTTTTAATTCTAAATTCAGTAAAATCCCGGATAAATGTTGGAATTTAATTTTGGTCAGATTATAGATCTGATCAATATGAATCGAATTTTTTCCGCTTATTGTCGTTAACACTCTTTGCTGCTGTTCATTTAATGCCTTCTTGCCTTTTTTCTTCTCTCTTTGCGTTTTATGGTTGGGTATTACGTTTTTTTCTATATTCAGTTCCTCCAGGATATCTTCCACGCCCGTCACCAGCTTCGCGCCTTCCTGTATAAGTTTATTGGTCCCGCCGGAAGTATGGCTATCAACGCGCCCGGGAACGGCAAATACTTCCCTTCCCTGTTCAAGGGCGAAATTCATGGTTATCATGGCGCCGCTTTTTCTGGCCGCTTCAACGACAACAACTCCTTTGGACATACCGCTGATGATCC
Organism: Candidatus Omnitrophota bacterium; assembly: GCA_046759285.1. GTDB lineage: Bacteria > Omnitrophota > Gorgyraeia > Tantalellales > Tantalellaceae > JBHIBX01. The sequence goes on along the minus strand of JBHIBX010000288.1, from coordinate 168 downwards.
TGTTACGCTTGGGAAAATTCCATTTGGCAGGATGTGTCTCCGACACGTATTCAGTCAGGACCGCCCCGCTTTCCACTATCTCCGAGAAGAGTTTTTCTGCTCCTCGCGGGTATATGTGCCGAAATCCGCTTCCCATCACCGCTATCGTGCGTCCCTTCGCCTTCAGCG
>JBHIBX010000287.1:0-1919 GCA_046759285.1 Candidatus Omnitrophota bacterium | reverse complement strand
GATATCCCCAGATTCATATATGTACCGGTTTCCAGAGATTCCTCGACTCGGCCTTCGGCCTCGCTCGGAATGACATAGAGTTAACACTCCCAAAAAGACCCCTTGAGCAAAAAACGCCTATCCCTTAAAAACTAAAAAACAGGCTATTTCTTGCCGATCTTTTCCTCATATTGTTTTAAAAAAGATCTTTGAGCGTCATTCAAATGACCAGACGGTCTTTTTTCCGAAACATGACTCAAGGCTTCTTCGGCTTTCATGCCCTTGTGTATATAATATGAAGCCAGTAAAGTGGTCGTCCTTCCGTGTCCATTCCTGCAATGAACGTACATTTTTATGTTCTCACTTATTAAATCATCAACTACTCGCATGGCAAGGTTCATTAATTCAACGCTAGGAGCCGTATCTTCCTTCCAGGGAAACCAGAAAAAATATTTTACACCTCTGGGGTTATCCATTCTTTCCGCCTCAAGGGATATATCAGCAGAAATGCCCCTTGAAAGTAACTCTTCATCGAACTGTGATTGGCAACATAAATTATTACCAGCGAAGATAAGATCTTCTATCTTGTTGTAGCTAAGTTGTATGTGTTTATGTTCCATCTCCCGGACGGCCTGGGCTTTTGTTGCAGCCTGTTTAGCCAAAAGATCATTCACCAGATCGATTAATTTATCCCTTTCAAAGAATGGTTTTTTTTCACTGAACTGAAAAAACTTTTTACCATTCACGATGATTATGGGCGCATGCCAAGCTCCCCTAGCAAGACAATAAAACATATTATTGAACCATGGTTTCACCGTCAGCACTACATTCTTGTCCTTGAAATTTTCCTCTATCACTTTTGTAAGCATGCTCGTTATCACATCACACTCATTGCAGGGGGATTTTATCTCGATTGGTCCTAATTTTCCTGCCCACTTAAAATTAGTTATCACTATAGGATTATTTTTTTCGAATTGGTACATTTAAAAAACTCAGTTTATGGCTTTTTGCCTTTATTTCGCTTGAAAGAAAACTCGATTTTCGTCTTTGCCGGCTTGCCTGCTATTTCCAGCACCGGATATGCAAGAAAATTAACCGGACCTGAGGCTGGACCCGGCTCAAAAACAAGGTCCCGTCCGCGGCTGAATTCGAAGCGGTTTGCCGGATGATGACCGAAGTAGTAGGTTGATAGACTTGAGTATTTATCGGCCTCGGATATGTCAACAGGCCACCATTTCCCTTCAGCATAAAACTCCACCCAGCAGTGATAGCCGTCTACTCCCCCGTCGTTTCGCGCTGAAGGAATCGCTGCGCCTATAGCAAAGCGTGCCGGGATACCGACAGATCTTGCCAGGGCGATAAAGTAAGCGTGAAAATCAGTGCAGTTGCCTGTTCGCACGTCACAAGCGTAAACGGCGTCTCCTTTGCCCCAGCCAGAACCATACTTCATGTAGCGCATGCGGTCTATGACATGATCATAAAGGGCGCGGGCACGCACAAGGTCGCCTTTCTTGCCTTCAACAACTTCTTTAGCTATTGCTTTAAAGTTGTCATCAATTGGGACAAGCTGGTCCGCTTCAAGGCTCTCTTTCCAATCGCTGTTTTCCGGAACGTATGCAGCCTTTTCAAGGCGCTCTACCTGGTAGCGAACATCAATAGTTTTACTACTATCCTCCGGACCAAGCTCAAAGAAGAGAATCTTATTGCCGTATTTAGGCTCTTTAAGTATTTGATAAGCTTTGGGCGAATGAATACTTTTTAGTTCAACCTTCTGGAATGCATCCGTTTCTGGCAAAGGAAGCCACATGCGCCCAGCACTAGTTATCTCAGGAAGCTTTACTCTGTAGAGAAATTCAAACTCGTCACGCCCAGTGATTACCCCAAGCAATTTTGGTGAAGCGTTTTTTGAAGGAACCCGTTTCCATACGCCTCTCCAATTT
>JBHIBX010000286.1:0-1932 GCA_046759285.1 Candidatus Omnitrophota bacterium | reverse complement strand
GTTGGTAAAGAGGTAAAGGTCACTGTGCATGATCCGATAGACAGAAAAAGCGCTGTAATAGGCAAGCTTGTGGAAACAAAAGGTGAAAAAGACATAGTTATAGAAGAGACCGAAGGCGATAGAGTTCGCATAGAAAAAAGCAATATAGCCAAAGCTAAATTGCACATCGAAGTATAGACGGAGAGGTAGCATGAACGAGGAATTATTAGCTGCACTGGAGAGAATAGAGAGAGAAAAAGGTATAAGTAAGGAAATCCTGTTCGAGGCGATCGAAAGCGCCCTTGTAAGCGCCGCGCGCAAAGTCGTTGAAGATAAGACCGTCGAGAAAGAAGATATTACCGTCAAAATGAACCAGGAGACCGGCGAGATCCATGTCTTCAAGAAAGGCGTCGAAGTTAAAAGTGAGCGGTTCGGCAGGATAGCGGCGCAGACCGCGAAGCAGGTTATCATACAGAAGATACGGGAAGCGGAACGTGATGTGGTGTTCGGAAAGTACCTCAAGAAGGTCGGAACGATTGTAAGCGGTTCGGTCCATCGTTTCGAAAAGGGCAATATAATCGTCGAGCTTGATGATACAGAAGCCATATTGCCCAGATCGGAACAGCTTCCGCGTGAAAAGTTCCGACAGGGCGAAGCGGTACGCGCTTTTCTTCTGAGGGTCGACAGGGAAACAGGCGCCCCTGAAGTGATATTATCCCGCGCCGATGAGGGTTTTGTAAGAAAGCTTTTTGAACTGGAAGTCCCGGAGATTTCCCAGGGTATCATCGAGATCAAGGCGATAGCCAGGGAAGCCGGCGAAAGAACGAAGATCGCCGTTTGTTCAAAGGACGAAAAGGTTGATCCTGTGGGAGCGTGCGTGGGAATGAGAGGAGCCCGGGTAAAGGACATAGTGAAAGAACTCCACGGGGAGCGGATCGATATAGTAAGATGGAACGATGATATACGTGAATATCTTAGAAACTCTGTCAGTCCGGCTGAAATCACCAAGCTGGAAATTGACAGAGAGAAACAGGAGATGACGCTTTTTGTCGCTCAGGACCAGTTATCCCTTGTGATAGGAAAGAAAGGCAGAAACATACGCCTGGCATCCAAACTTTTGGGGTGGGAGCTGAGTGTCGAATCTCTCGGGGAGAGAAAGATACCCGTGTCTGAACTCGAGGGAATAGATGAAGAGACATGCAAGGTTCTTGAAGAGGCTGAATATGAGACCGCTGATAAGGTTCGCGATGCCGGTCTGGAAGGGATTTCGGAGCTTGAGGGGATAGACGAGGAGGCGGCAAAGAATATTATTGCTGCGGCCGAGGCGACTCTGGCGGCTTTAGCGGCAGAGCAGGAAGCGGCTGCGAAAGAAAAAGCTGAAGAAGAAGCCGAAGAAGAAGCCGAGGAAAAGGAAGCGGAGAAAGAGGTTACGCCAACGGCAGCCGCATCTGAAGCAGCCGCTCCAACAGAAAAAACACCTACTGGCTGACCCGCCACATCCGCCTAAGCATGCCATCATGCCATGTCGGCATGACGTGGTGGCGCATGCCGTGGACATGCCGTGGGCGGGCAATCCGCCTCAGGCGGAGAAAGGAAGCTGCTCCTGAATGATTGCCAGCCGAATGCACGGGCTTGACTCGTCCGGCATAAGAAAGGTCTTTGACCTGGCTCAAAAAATGGAAAATCCGGTTAATCTAAGTATAGGTCAACCGGATTTTGACGTTACAGAGGCTATTAAAAAGGAGGCAGTTGATGCCATAAATAGTGGAGCAAATCGCTACACGATGACCCAGGGCATGCCTGAACTACGGGAGAGATGCCTTCGCCATGCGCAAAAGATGTATGGCATCCTCAGTGATAACATTATAATCACCTGTGGTGTCTCCGGCGGAGCAACGCTTGCATTTCTTGTGCTTGTTAATCCTGGTGACGAGATACTTATTCCTGACCCCT
>JBHIBX010000285.1:0-1936 GCA_046759285.1 Candidatus Omnitrophota bacterium | reverse complement strand
GAGATCCTTGAGACAAAGAGTATTTCAACTCCTTTTGGAGAAGCTTCTGATGAGTTTGTGATCGGAAAACTCGCGGGCAAAGAGGTGGTTTTTCTTCCGAGGCATCAGCGCACACATAGCTTGCTCCCGACCGAAATAAATTACAGGGCAAATATTTTTGCTTTTAAACTTCTGGGTGTTGACAGAATAATATCTGTCTCGGCCGTAGGAAGCTTTAAAGAAGAAATAAAACCTTTGGATATACTCCTTGTAGACCAGTTTATTGACAGGACCAACCAGGGAAGAAATACCACTTTTTTTGGCGACGGGATCGTGGCTCATATCGCTTTTGCGGAACCTATCTGTCCGGAACTTAAAGAAGTTATCTATAAGAATAACCGCACACTTGATGTGAAGATCCACGACGGAGGGACTTATATAAACATGGAAGGGCCGGCTTTTTCTACAAAAGCGGAATCTTATCTTTACAAAAGCTGGGGCGCTGATGTCATAGGTATGACAAATATACAGGAAGCGCGGCTTGCGAGAGAGGCCGGGATCTGCTATTCGACTATCGCAATGATAACAGACTACGATTGCTGGCGTCTAAGCGCTGAAGTTGAAAGTGTAACGGTTGAAGTCATCCTTGAGAACCTGAATAAAAATGCTGAAAATGCCAAAAAGATCCTGGTAAACGCTATAAAGAACATGCCGGAAGCAAGGTCATGCAGGTGCGGAGAGGCCCTTCGTAATGCCATTGTGACGGGAAAAGAGGCAGTCCCGAAGGAAACTCTGGAAAAATTAAAACCGATAATCGATGGATTCATATGATCAATTACAAGGATACGCTTAATCTTCCGAAGACATCCTTCTCCATGAAGGCGAATCTGCCGCAGAGAGAGCCCGAAATCCTGAAAAAATGGGACGAAGCGGATATCTATGACGGTATTATCCAAAAGCGCAAGAACGCGGGCAAGATGTTCATCCTGCATGACGGCCCTCCTTACGCCAACGGGCACATCCATATGGGGCACGTCCTCAACAAGATACTCAAGGATGTATGTGTAAAGTATTTCACGATGAAGGGGCACCTCTCGCCCTATATTCCGGGATGGGACTGTCACGGTTTGCCGGTCGAACATCAGCTCTTCAAGGAGCTGAACATAGGCAAGGAGGACATCAGCCAGGTTGAATTCCGTAAAAAGGCTTACGATTACGCCATGAAATATGTAGGCATACAGTCCGAGGAGTTTAAGAGGCTGGGGGTGTTCGGCGATTGGAAGAACCCATACCTCACGCTGACCAATGACTATGAAGCAAGTATCCTTTCCGTTCTCGCCGATCTTTACGAGAAGGGCTATATCTACAAGGACCTGAAGCCGGTAAACTGGTGTAAAACCTGCGAAACGGCTCTTGCGGAAGCCGAAGTAGAATATGAAGACAAGACCTCTCCCTCGATCTACGTGAAATTTAAGGTAACCAAATTTACTGATAAATTGGAAGAGTGGGCGAAAACTAAATTATTTAAAAATAATCCAGACGGTAGACCCAAGGGTGATATATATTTTGTGATTTGGACAACTACGCCCTGGACTTTGTTAGCTAATGTAGCAATAGCATTAAATCCAGATGAAGAATATGTTGCATTGTGGGGTAAGAGAGGGGAAGTTTATATAGTTGCGCAAAAGCTTAAGGATAATTTTTTAAGAATAGTTAATGCTAAAACTGATGAATATATAGACAGAATTCCCAAGAAGTTTGGTTCTAAGGGGCAAATTTTTGAGGGCACAGAGTATAAGCATCCTTTTTTGGATGATGAATTAGAACGTAAAGTTGTTACTGCTGATTATGTTTCAATGGAGGACGGAACGGGCTGTGTTCACACGGCTCCCGGACATGGCCAGGAAGACCGCATGACCCAAAAAAAGTATAATCTTGATATGATAATGGAGGTTGA
>JBHIBX010000284.1:0-1936 GCA_046759285.1 Candidatus Omnitrophota bacterium | reverse complement strand
AGTGAAAGCCGCCGTTATAAAAGTCAATAAAGGCAAAATATCGATCGGCGATCACATAAGGATCAAGGGACACACCACCGATTTTGACCAGACGGTCAAGTCCATGCAGATAGAGCATGAACCGGTGGAAAGCGTCTCAAAAGGAGGAGAGGCTGCGATAAAGGTCGGCAAAAAAGTAAGAAGAGGCGACCAGGTATTTATCATAAAATCATGACAGAAATAGCGAAGATCAAGGAAGTAGCGATAGATGTCGCGAAAGAAGCGGGCAGGTACACTCTCGATCGAATGTGTCACCTGAAACAGATTTCTCACAAAAGCGGTAGGGCAGATCTTGTGACCGACGTGGATAAAAAGTGTGAGGAGATCATCACCACCAGGATAAAAACAGAATTCCCAACCCATTCTATACTGGCGGAAGAAAGCGGCGAGTATGCCCGTGAGGCCGAATATCGATGGATCATAGATCCTCTGGACGGTACGACAAATTACGCGCACTGTTTTCCGATATATTGTATCTCGATCGGCATCCAGTCGGAAGATGTTATAAAGTTTGGCGTTGTCTATGACCCCACCAGGGACGAACTTTTCACGGCAGAGGAGAAAAAAGGAGCCTTTCTGAATGGTAGCCCGATAAAGGTATCGTCTATAGAATCTCTTCAGGACTCTTTAGTCGTAACCGGGTTTGCTTACAACATGGAAGGGAAGATCGCCAACCTCGATCACTTCACCAAAATGTTGAGAAGCGCCCAGGCGGTAAGACGGTTGGGGTCGGCCGCGATGGATCTTTGCTATGTTGCCTGTGGCAGGCTTGACGGTTTTTGGGAGCTCGGACTGAACCCATGGGATACAGCGGCAGGGCAGTTGATCGTAAAAGAAGCAGGCGGCAAGATCACGACGCTGAAAGGCGACTCTTTTGATATCTACAAGAAAGAGATAGCAGCCAGTAACGGTTTTATTCACGAAGAGATGCTTTCCACCCTTAAAAGTTAGCTCAAAAAAACCCTACGATCCTACCTAATTTAAGCCAATTCAAAGCAAAATCGAGCAAAAATACCCCAAAAGTTAAGGTATAAAATAGTTAGTTGACATTGGGTCTTTCTTGTCATATAATGATAAAGAAAATAAAAAGTGAGATAACACTTTTTTGAGGTAATGAGATGAAGTATAAAACAATAATCGAGCTCATATGCGATGCAGCAGACAAAGAAGACGCCTTTCACATTGCGGGTGAATATCTGCGTGGTGAGGTCGAGTCGGGCGTAGAGATGAAATGCAAAGCCATTACGCTGAGGACCCAGAGGGTATTGATTTCCGGGGTCGTGAGCGTGCTGGTCCTGTTTTTCTTTTCTTCATTCGCAGGCATGATCGTAAGAGAGAAAAATGATGATCTAAAAAAGATCTCGAACATGCTCTTAAGCAATACTTGCACTATACAGCCGGTTTTAAAGACAAAACATACGGCGGGCTTCAAGGAAGAGTGGGAAAAGAAGAAGGACGAAGCCGTGCTTGAGTATTTGAAGAAATAACATCGCTTGGCGGCAAACATAAGAAAAAGGGAAGGAGCTTTTTAGCTCCTTCTTTTTTTTGTCAAATCCGTTCCTGTTAGGTATAATTTACGCATGGGCAACAAAAAAGAGCGTGAAACAAGAAAGAAACGAAAGATCCTTGCGGTCGATGATCAGATAGGGATCGTTTCATTTCTATATGATTTTTTCACAAAAAAGGGTTACGATGTTCTGCAGGCAACATCCGCGAAAAAAGCTATCCAGCTGGTGAAAAAGGAAAAGCCGGATGTCGTGTTGCTTGACATAAAATTAGGCTGGGGTAAGGACGGTATCTACGTCCTTGAAGAAATAAAGAAAGTCGAGCCCCGCTTAAAGGTTATAATGATGACTGGCGTGAAGGAAAAAGAGACCATGGACGAAGCCTTCCGCCT
>JBHIBX010000283.1:0-1951 GCA_046759285.1 Candidatus Omnitrophota bacterium | reverse complement strand
GTGGGATGATAAATAACATAGGGGGAGCTCCCGAGATTTTCCTTACGTTTTCAGGTGCTTTTTTCGCTGCGTTATCTAACAATCCAGACCTTTTAGACCGCCTGTTTTTCTACATCCAAAAAGCTGTAGAAGGAGAAGATTACCAGAAAATACTTTGTGTGCTTGTTGACGGCATATTCAGTGTTTTGAAGGAAGACGAGAATATCAAGCTTGACCGTTCTCAGATGAAAATATTAATAAGCACTGCGGCCAAAGCCGACACCCATGCCGAAATGCAGATAGACTGGACACGTCTTAGAAGCGAAAACCTGGAGAGGGCTTTGATGCAGGCCCTTGCCAATGATCATGATCTGGTAGACCAGGTTCTTGAGAGCGCGAAAGAAGCAAAGAATGAGGAAGTAGGGGCGGTCCTCGCAGGAAGTATAAGCAGATTTTTCGGAAACACAGTAATTCCTACAGGTCATATTAATTTACATTCCCGAGTTCCGCAACTATCCAGCGGGAAACTTGACAAAATTATAGATGTTGCGCTCCAGACCGAATACACCAGAGTTCGGGATGAGCTAAGAGGTGTCATGGTCTGGACTTTGACCAACGACCCGTCACATATTGATCGGCTGATAGCTGAATTTCAGACATACGATACACCTAAAAAGCGATTTGTAGCTGAAGGCATATTGGAGCCGCTTTCCCTTATTATTAGAACTTACCAGCTTACAACTTCACAAGTCAGAGTTTTTATAGAGGACATGAAAGAAGATGCGGATGACGAGAAAAACATGGCATTAGTCAATTTGATAGCCAGGAGCGCAATAGATGACCCTACTTTTATGAGGCTTATGTTTGTTATCAATCACAGTGAAGCGAATAAAAATAACCATACCGGAAGGTACCTTACAATTGCTTTAGCAAGGGCCCTGGAAAGAATAATTCCAAAAACAACAAAAGAAAATGCCGAGGCCTTTTTGAACGATCTGTTTAAAATGATGGATGAAGCCTGCGACCATGAAGACGACCTTTCAAAGCGTGTAATAGCCGAAATTCTAAAAGTCCTGCAAGAACTATCCGTAAAACATATAGCAAGGGTTTTAAAGATAAATGTAAAGCTTGCCAGACACCTCAGAGAAGCGGAGCATTTTATAAGGCTGCGCAAGGATGACGAGTTCAGGCGGATGATGAGCGAGATCTCATACAACCTGAACAGGGAATACACCGCGCATCCGAACGAATACCGTCTTGGCGAAGATGAAAAGACAAGCCTGTTTGATCTTCTTTTCCGGACGGATGATATAACAGGTGCTTATGAAATTTTCGGCAAATATTTCAGAAACGATCCGGCTCATTACCAGATCGACCTTCAGAAGTTGAACAATAGACTGCTGGGGTTTTTTGACGATATTGCGGATGTTAAAAAACTTATACAAACGGTTATCGAAGACCCGAAAAGTTCACTGTTTAGACTGACAAGTGAGGTAAGAGGGCGAGTCAGGCGACAGGAAGACGCGGATGAATTTACTGCGAAAGATGCGATCTGGGTTCTGCAGAACCTGTTTGTCCTGCAGGAAAAGATCAGAAAACTTGAGCCGATTTATCGCACACTGCAAGAGCAAGGAAAGGATCTTTCGAACTTGCGGGACGTGCTCAAAGAGATAGAAACTGCAAGAAGCCTTTCCAAACTGAAAAAAGCGGCGGATAAACACGGGCTTGTTGTTTCCGACATCCTTAAATTGAAACTTGAAAGCGTCGCACCCGAAGAAAAAGAAAATATACTTGTAAGCGCATTTGCGACTATTGACTTGATAAAAGGATTAGAAGCCAGGGATGAGTTATACGATGTGCTTATAAGTCATTTCCGCGAACTGCCCATGCCCCGCAAGATCAGGGTTTATTTTGGGGCGCTTTTTGGTGCGAATATGAGAGAAATAAACGCAGTGCAGCAAGTTATACAAGG
>JBHIBX010000282.1:0-1952 GCA_046759285.1 Candidatus Omnitrophota bacterium | reverse complement strand
GGCAATAGTGTTGTACGTGATCGGAGTTACTGTAATGCTGGCAGATCTGATGTATAGAGTCGGCAAAATGGAGCATAAATTGTTTCACGTGACAGGAGGTCGATTGAAATGAAGAAGATCTTGGTTGTTGATGACGAAAAAGAGATTTTAGCGATCATAGGCAGAAGCCTCGAAATATCAGGGTATTCTGTTCTTTCCGCGGCGACCGGCAGAGAAGCGCTGGAATCGGCAAGAGTAGAACGTCCTGATCTTATCGTGCTTGACCTGGTACTTCCGGATGCGGATTACGTGGATGTTGCGAAAAATCTTAAAGATGACACCGCAACAAAGGACATCCCGGTTATTTTTATATCAGGCTTGCTTTCAAAAGAAGAAGCGGAAGAAAGAGGGTATTTTGAAGAGGGCGGTTCGTTTCTTTCCAAACCGTTTAAGAAGGAAGAATTGTTGTCTGAGATAGACAGGCTTTTATAGCGAAACCGGTTTTTTATAAATGGGGGTAGGCGGAAATGAAAAAGATACTGATAGTTGACGATGAAAAAGAGTTTTTGTATCTGGTCGAACAGATGTTAAAAGACGCGGGTTTTGAAGCTATCGGTGCGACCAGTGGCAAGGACGCCTTAAAGAAGGCGCAGGAAGATCATCCGGATCTTATCATGCTTGATATAATGCTTCCGGATATAGACGGAGCGACCGTTTATAGGAAACTGAAAGAAAACGGGATAACCAGCGAGATACCTATTATATTTATCTCAGGAGTGTTTTCAAAAGAAGACGCGATGAGGGACAAAGACTTCCTTCATGGGAAAGTGTTTTTTACCAAACCGTTTGACGACAAAAAGTTAATAGATGAAATAAATAAGCTCGTCTAGGGGGCAGCATGAGGAGATCTTTTATAGTATTAACTTCTGTTTTTCTTGTTTTTTCGTTTATATTGCCGGTTTTCGCTGATGGACCCGGTGATAAGCTTAGAAGAGGCGCGGTTAACTTCGTGCTTTCTCCGCTTGAAGTTCCCGATGGAGTTTGGCAATACTGGCAAACGGGGGAATTGAGCCAATTTCTTCCCGGAGCTACCTGGGGTCTCGGCTTAGGTGTGTTTAATTGTGTAAAAAGGTTCTTAGCCGGAGTTTACGAAATAGTGACATTCCCCATACCCATACCCAAAGATTACAAGCCGCTCATAAACGAGCCTGAGTTCTTCGGTTAATATTTTGGAAATATCATCAATATGAAAAAGATAACAGTTTTTCTTATTATCATCTTTTTGCTGGTGAATATACCTGCCGCTTGTTCCCAGGAAGAAGTCGAAAGGGAAAAAGTATACGTAAAATTGACTTTTGATTCTAACAGGGACGACATCGGACTGAAAAATCAGGTAAAGAGTTATGTTAAAAGAGGATTGAGGCAACTGGGAGATATAGTTTTTACGGATGAGGAATACAAATTTGAGTTATCTTTTTTTGTATTTGAGCCAAAGACAGTGGAAGGGGAGAGGACGGATATGGTAATTGTATCGGTGATCGTGACAAGGCCCCTTCCGGATGGCAGGCCCCTTTATGTTGGAGACACTTTTAAAGCATCAAGCAGGAGCGGCCTTCCGAAACTTTGCGATATGCTCGTGACACAGATCGATAGCGAGCTTATCAGAAAAGAACGGAAAATAGACTAAGAGGTTGACAATACACCCAAAAAGTGTATATTAGTTTCTCGAGAATTAAATAGGCGAGCGTAGCACAGTGGTAGTGCAGTGGCCTTCCAAGCCACCTACGTGGGTTCGATCCCCATCGCTCGCTCCACTGTTCGATGTGAAAAAGCCCCTCCGGGTTAACACCTGAGAGGGGCTTTTTTGCCCCATAATTCCATCCCGGGGATGTCCATCCCGGGGATGTCCACCCCGGGGGTGGAATTATACTTCATAAGTTATTTAAATATAGAGACTTAGATACGGTTAAGAA
>JBHIBX010000281.1:0-1953 GCA_046759285.1 Candidatus Omnitrophota bacterium | reverse complement strand
GAGAACGCATTGGCTCCGTCCGCGGAAAATAAAATACTCGCAGCTGTTGAAAGGATAAAAGAAAGAGGCGAAACGGCGACAGGCAAGGAAATCGCGGAAGAAGCCGGCGTCCATATAGGAACGGTTGCGCGTCTTAAAGATGAAAGCGACGAAGTAAGGAAGGCTGTAGATAGCGTTTCTCTTTCCGCGAAACAGAAGATACTCGCGGCAGTTAAAAGGATAAAAGAAAGAGGCGAAACGGCGACAGACAAGGAAATCGCGGAAGAGGCCGGAGTCCATCCAGTTACTCTCGCGCACCTCAAAGCAGACAATAACGCAGTAAGAAAAGCCGTAGAGAGCATTTCGATGCCTCCCGCTAAGCAGAAAATACTCGCGGTTGTTAAAAGAATAAAGGAAAGCGGCGAAAAGGCAACGCGGGCAGAGATCGCGGAAGAAGCCGGAGTAGCTTTGCATACATTAGTGCAGCTCAAAAAATTTGACCCCGCGCTAAGAAAAGCCATAGATGAGGTTTTGCCGCGATCCGTAAGAACCATTCAAAACGTTGAACAGGAGAGCATTCCTGTTTCATATAGAAAAACTTTGCAATCGATGAGGATTCTTATGGGTCTTTTTTGCTCGAATATCGATCAACACGTCCTTGATTTTAGAGGGCTTGATTGGTATGACCTTGAACGGGGACTTTACGCCAGAAGAGAAGTTCTAGATGATATTGTTGTGTTGCTTGAGGAGATCACTGTCTCAGACAAGAGCCTTACGTGGGGTGCCAGAAAGAGCATTAGGGGCATATGGAAAAAAGTCATGGAAATTTACGAGGCTCTTAATGAAACGGTCGGTTCCTTCGCCAATGAACTCAGCAGAAAAAAGAGGAACACATTTATCGATATACTTGCAAAATTGCGCAGGGTTAAAGATTTATGCGCAACTATCCTGGGAGAAGAAACCCCACCCCCGGGCAGTCCCGCCACGCTTTTAAAGTATATGCATGAACATGGCATTGATGTGAATAACCCCAGAAGAGTTGTGCAAATGGCGAACAAAAGAAGAGGGAATGATTCTTTTAGTATGGTGCAAAAGGAAATAAGAGTGTTAAGAGAGGCCGGCCTGGTGGAGCGCATCAAAAAGAAGAAAGGTAAAAAAGTTTACGTTTATCATTACCTTCCCGGATGGGTTATGAAGCTTGGGCCAGAGGAAATAATCGATGGTATCCCGGAACTCGAGGAAGCAAACCCAATAAAAAAAGTAAAAGAAATAAGAAGCAAGGCAATACTTATGAAGGAAAAGGCCAATGCAGACGCTGAATCGCCGGTTCAGTCAGAACCCTATGCGGTAAGCGTGAAAGTTAAAGTGCACCCTACCGGCATAAACAATAGGGTTGTAGATGTGCTTTCTTATGTCTATCAGGAAATACAGCGTCAATTACCGGATAGCAGAATAACATTTAGATGGAGCGATAAGGGAGAGTCAATTGAAGAGACGATAGGAGAGTTGGCTTTTAAGCGGCTTTACGAATCCGGGTATAAAGGCGAGATAAAAATTACTGTCACCGGGTTTGGTTTCTACAGAGAAGATAGTTTACGCAGGACGATTTCTATTTTGGCGACTATTATGAGCGCAAAGCGATTTTTATTTGGAATTAATCCGGACAGAACAATGGACCTGATCGATTTTTACGCTGACGAGAAGGAAAAGGCCTTTACTAGTTTTACCCCGATAGGGGAAGTAAGAGAAATACTGTTTAAAGAAGTCAGAACAAGGCTGGAGGAGTTAACGATAATAAGCTTGCCCGGGGAGGCGGAAGAGAACCTGGAGATCATGATCGAAGATGAAAGCGACGACGAGCAAGCGCTTGAGCGGGCAAAAGAAAAATTGACAAAGAAAAAGAGCAAGAAGAAGAAGAAGAAGAAGAAGAAAGCAAAACGCACGAGCATGAAAAAAAGAAAAAGAAGGAAAAAA
>JBHIBX010000280.1:0-1969 GCA_046759285.1 Candidatus Omnitrophota bacterium | reverse complement strand
AACCCCTCAACTCACGCCTGAAATGAAGAACGATGCCCTTGCCTCCCCTTTTCCAGGGGACTACAGCTTTGATAAGCGGTACGGACTTATCGGGAACAATGAGCTCCGGGTCGATTTCCAGTTTATTTCCAAGACCGTTGCAGGTGGGACAGGCACCGTAAGGACTGTTAAAGGAAAAATTTCTGGGTGCAAGTTTCTCAAAACTTATCCCACAGGGTATACATGCATTCTGCTCGCTGAAGAGGATGTCTTCCTTAAGTTTTTTCTCACCTTCCGCGGGCGCAACGATCATGATCCCCGAGCCAATCCTGAGCGCTGTCTCGACCGAATCCGATACACGCGATCTAATCCCCTCTTTCATCACCAGCCTGTCTACGACAGCTTCGATCGTGTGACGGACTTTCTTGTTCAAACTTGGTATTCTTTCGTCAATTTCAACGATCTTGCCGTCAAGCCTGATCCTGACAAGGCCTTCCCTTCTTACATCCTTCATTACCTCGACGTGTTCGCCCTTCCTTCCCCTGATAGCCGGGGCAAGAATCATCAATTTTGTCCCTTCAGCGAACGTCATGATCTTGTCGACGATCTGCTGGGAGCTCTGACCGGATATCGTTCTCCCGCACTTCGGACAATGCTGGACTCCGATCCTGGCGAAAAGCACTCTGAGGTAATCATATATCTCAGTCTGAGTCCCTACGGTAGAACGGGGATTCCTGCCGCTTGCCCTTTGCTCAATACTGATGGTCGGGGAAAGTCCTTCTATGTAGTCCATGTGGGGCTTTTGGAGCTGCTCGATGAATTGGCGAGCATAGCTTGATAACGACTCAACGTAACGCCGCTGGCCTTCAGCATAAATAGTATCAAAGGCCAGGGAAGACTTGCCCGAACCGGAAAGGCCCGTAACGACACACATTGTATTCCGGGGAATTCGGACATCGATGTTTTTCAAGTTATGCTCTTTTGCCCCTTTAACAAATATATAATCTTTACTCATAGGGTATAATTGTAACATAATTAAACAACACTCTCCTTTTTGTCATTCCGAGTGAGCGCAGCCACGTTGTCATTCCGAGCGAGTGAGTGAAACGAACAAGCCGAGGAATCTATTTTTAATATAATAAAAAATTTGTTTGATTTTTTGCCAAAATTGAAGTATATTAGTATTTACTCACATTAAACAAGGGGAGGTAAAATGAAAATAGGAAAAAGACTGCGCGAATTAAGAAAAGAAAAGAACATGACGCTTGAGGACCTGTCCAAAAAAAGCGGCGTTGCCCTGGCCACACTTAGCCGTATTGAAAACAACAGAATGACAGGCACGCTCGCTTCACATAACCGGCTCTGCAAAGCCCTCGGGGCCTCGCTTGTGGACCTCTACGGCAAACTCGAAGAAGAAGCCAAGGTCGTCGAAACCGTCCCTAAACGAAAGCGGACAGAACACTTCGTCCACGCCCGTAAAGCTAAATACGAACTCCTCGTCACAAAGACACTTGATAAAAAGATCATGCCCCTCATGATAAAAATCGGTTCGGGCGGAGAGACCCAGAAAGAACAAAACAAACCGGGTGTTGAAAAATTCATTTATGTCCAAGCAGGGGCAATAGAAGCCACTATTGGAGGCCTGACTTACGACTTGAAACACGGGGACAGCCTCTACTTCGACGCTTCCCTCGCCCATTCCTTTAAAAACAAGGCAAAAACAGAAGCTGAAGCGATATGCATTATCTCGCCACCGGCTCTATAATTAGGAGGAGAAATGGAAAAACAAAAGAAAATACTTATATGCGATGATGAAGAAGGTGTCCGCGAGTCTCTCAACCTCATATTGGAAGACAGTTATAAACTTGACTTCGTGTCCACCGGAAATGAAGCAATAGAAAAAATCAAAAATAGCACCTTCGATGGAGTTCTGTTGGACATAAAAATGCCGGAAAAAGACGGCCTTGAGACCCTCAAGGAAATCAAGAAA
>JBHIBX010000279.1:0-1971 GCA_046759285.1 Candidatus Omnitrophota bacterium | reverse complement strand
GAAAAAATATAAGGGCTGGAAAGCCTTGAAAAAACTTGAATATGTCGATGAACTCATGAAAGAGATAGCCGACAAACACCCGAAAAAAGAGACCGGGGAGGAGCATTGGGCTATTTCTCGAATAAAGACCACTTTAAGGACGCATTACAGGCGCAAGAAAGAGCTGTACGCTGAATACTATCCTGATTTTCACGATATTCATCTTAATAAGATATTTTTGAGCACACCCCAAAAATCCGGAAAAAAAGCGTATGAACTTATCAGGCAATACCGTAAAGAGATCTTGAATTACGTGGCTTTATGGTCAGGCGAGAAAAAATACATAATCAACGATCTTTTAAAAGATCTGATCGAAAGGTGCAAAGAACTGGAACTGGAGGCAGGTCCGAACGAAACGGCCACTGTTCTTAAGGTTGCCGTTTACGTTACCACACAGATCGTGAATTATCTTTACACGGGAAGGTATAAAAAGGAAAAATGAATAAATTAAAAGTACTTGTTTTGTTTGACAGTGCCGGAACTCCGCCGCAGGACCAGGATTTCAGCGAAGAATTTAAAAAAGAGGAATGGTTTACCGAAGCGGCTGTGGTTGAAGCGCTTAAAGTACTGGGACATGAGGTCAGGACTTTAGGTATTTACGATGATGTCAATCTTGTATTGCAGGAAGTCAGTGAACACAAGCCTGATATAGTATTTAATCTTACAGAGGTCTTCCTCGGGAAAGCTTCTTTCGATAAAAATATACCTTCTGTTCTGGAACTTTTGGAAATTCCTTTTACAGGCTGCGGACCTGATGCCCTTATGATCTGCAATAACAAGGCTCTTACCAAAAAGATCCTGACTTACCACAGGATAAAAGTTCCGGGTTTTCGCATTTTTCATAAGGGAAAACGTATTTGGCACCCCAAGAAACTTAAGTTCCCGCTTCTTGTAAAACCGTTGCAGGAGGAGGCTTCCACCGGCATCGCCCAGGCCTCTTTCGTAGAGAACGAGAAAGACTTGAGTGAAAGAATAAAGTTCACACACGAGCGTTTTAATATGGACGCCATTGTTGAAGAGTATATCGACGGAAGAGAGCTATATGTAAGCGTTTTGGGACATAAACGTTTGAGGATCTTCCCGCCCAGGGAGATGAAATTTACCCAGGTTCCCGAAGATGGACCCAAATTGGCTACCTATAAGGCCAAGTTTGATAAAGGATACAGGGATAAGTGGGGGATAAAGGACGAATTCGCCGGACGTCTTCCTAATGGCATTCCCGAAAAGATCTCCAATGTCTGTAAAAGAGCCTACCGGGCATTGATGATGGATGGTTACGGCAGGTTTGATATAAGACTGACACCGGAAGGGGGAGTTTTTATAATTGAAGCAAATGCTAATCCCGAACTTGCCAAGGGGGAAGCATTTGCCGCATCCGCCGAAAAGTTGGGATTCGCTTACGACAAACTTATCCGGAAAATATTGAGTTTAGCCTTCCAGAAAGAATAATCGCATTATGTTCGAAGATCGCAAAGACGCAGGCGAGAAACTCGCCAGGGCTTTAGATAAGTATAAAGACAAAGGAGCCATAATCCTGGCCATTCCCAGGGGCGGCGTTGAGGTGGGATATCAGGTGGCAAAACACCTGAACGCCGAGTTTTCCATAATCATAGCGAGAAAATTACAGTTTCCTGATAATCCCGAAGCGGGTTTCGGGGCGATCGCCGAGGACGGAAGCGCGTTTATCTTCGAATTTGCTAAAGACCTATTTTCAAAAGAGATGATCGGAAAAATAGCTGAAGGCGAACAGCGTGAGATCAAAAGAAGGGTAGAAATCCTTAGAGGCGGCGAGCCGCTGCCTGACATCAAGGGAAAGGTCGTCATAATAGTTGATGACGGCATTGCTATGGGATCTACGATGCGGACAGCGATAATGCTGTGCAAAAACAAAAAAGCGGCCAAAATCGTGGTCGGCTCACCGGTAGCAGGAAG
>JBHIBX010000278.1:0-1978 GCA_046759285.1 Candidatus Omnitrophota bacterium | reverse complement strand
TTTGGCGAATTTTTCTCTGACTTCCATCGCGACCAACTGCATATTCAGGCCACGTTCAAAACTTAAGATCACGTTTGATTCGCCCTCTTTCGATATTGACATCATCCTCTCAAGGTGGGATACGGTGCTCAAGGCTTCTTCAACGGGCTTCGAGACCATGGACTCGACCTCTGTAGGGGGGATCCCGCCTCTTATGTTGATGATAACACTTATCTGTCCGAAGGATATGTCCGGGTAAAGTTCTACCGGTAGCCGTGTCAGGGATATTACTCCCATAAGACAGAGAGCCGAAAAAATCATGATAGTGGTTATCGGCTTGGTTATTGAAAATCTCGACAGACTCATTTTTTACCCCGGGTTAATTTACAAATTTATTGAAAATTTTTTACTTTTTCTTCTCCTAATATATATTTTAGCACATTTGGAGTATTTAAAGTAGGGTGAAAATACAGGTCGCTGGATCATCCGGACGCCGGGTTATTTGCTTCTAACAAAAAAGCTCACAATTTTATGTCTTATTTCGCTTTCGAGAATAAAAATAGAGGGGATAACGACCAGTGTAAGAAACGTTGAAATTAAGAGTCCCCCCATAACGCTTATAGCCATGGGGGCCCTGAGCTCTGCACCTCTGCCAAAAGCCAGCGCCATGGGCAAAAGTCCCAATATGGTGGTCAGGGCAGTCATGATGATCGGCCTGAGTCTCGCAAGACTTGCCTCAACAACAGCTTCTAACACGCTTTTGCCCTTTTGCATAAGAATGTTGGTGTAATCGATCAAAACTATGCCGTTGTTGACAACAATGCCGCCTAGCATAATAACCCCCAAAAGGGCGACAACGTTGACAGAAGTGCTCGTAACATACCATGCCATTAGAACCCCTATCAAAGACAGGGGGACCGTGAAGAGAATTATCAGCGGCTGGGTTATGGATTCAAACTGTGCCGCCATGATCATGTACACCATGACAATGGAAAGGATCAAGGCAAAGCGCAAGCTATCAAAAGACCTTTTCATCTCTTCGGATTCACCTGCAAGCTTTACTCTATAGCCGCTTTCAACCGTCATCTTTTTCAGCATTCTCTCTATGTCCTGAGAGACATCCGCCAGTTTCCGCCCGATCACGTTAGCCGAAACAATGATCGTCCTTTCCTGGCCGACGCGTTTGATCTCACTCGGGCCCATCCCCTTCTCGAATTTAGCAATTGTTCCAAGCGGCACCAAGCCTGTGGCGGCGGAGCCTACCCGGATACGGTACAGTTTATCGTAGCTGTCCCTATCCTCTTCCCTCAGCCTCACCCTTATATCTATCTCGTACCCTTTTTCCTTAAAGCGTGACGGTATATATCCCCTTAAGACCATTTGTGCCGCCCTGGCCATATCGACCACCGAAAGGTTGAAAAGTGACGACTTGTCCTTATCGACATTTATTCTTACCTCCGGTGAGGGTTTCGGCACATCATCTTCTATCCCCGCAATGCCTTCTATGCCCGCAAATCCCTCCCTTATTTTATGAACAATTTTCTCCATAATATCTATTTCTTCGCCTTTGATCTCAATAATTATCGGTTTCGCGCCCGCCCCGAACGCGCCGGCAATAACCCCCTGCTGAAGAGAAATATCTATTCTAGCGGGATAGAACTCTGTCCCGGAAAACCGGTCCTGGAGCATTGTGACAACGTCTCCTGTTTTCACTCTTCTTTTTTCTTTAAGATTCACTATGAGTTGCCCCTGGTGCGCCCCCATCCTTTTAATGATGTCTTTTGCGGCTTCTCCCCGGGTTGAACCGACAACTGAACTTATGGACTCCACGTAGGGTAAGTCCAGGATTATATCTTCCATCTTAAGAACGATCTTATTGGTCTCTTCAACACGCGTGCCTACCGGCATTTCAACCTTTGCCATGAACTGCCCTTGGTCTGTCTTGGGCATCAGCTCCTTTTCAAGAAACTGAAAAAGCATAAGGCTTGAAATAAATATC
>JBHIBX010000277.1:0-1983 GCA_046759285.1 Candidatus Omnitrophota bacterium | reverse complement strand
TTTTCTACTATTTTATTTTTCATTATTATAACTTGTTTTTATACGCATGTAAACGCCATTTTGCGTATTTCTTTTGTCATTTTGCGCAAAAAGCTTGCTTAGACAGCCGTCTGAAGATTATGATATAGCAGATGGTGAGTTTGGCCTGTTACAGCACGGATTGGGCTGACAGCGCAAAGTAAGAAACCTTTTAGAAATTGAAATTGGTTTAAAACTTACTCGTAAGACTATAAAGAGACAGAGGTATGGCTAAGATTCCGAAAGTAATATTGCTGATTGAAACCTCAAGGGCATATGGCCGGCAGCTCTTGCGTGGGATTACCAAATATTCTCGGCTCCATGGTCCTTGGGTCTTCTACAGTGAGCCGGGAGGCTTGGAAAAAGCACTACCTAAGCTAAAAAACTGGGATGCCGATGGTGCCGTCATGCGCGACTCAAGAATGGGTGAAGAATTACTTAAAATGGGAGTGCCCATCATCATTTCGGTTCATCTCAAGGAGCATATCAAGGGGACACCCTATATCGATACCAATGGTGTCAGAATAGGAAGGATGGCTGCCGAACATCTGCTCGACCACGGCTTTCACCATTTCGCCTACTGTGGTTATGACGAGCTCCATTGGTCTCAACGTCAAGGGAACTTCGGCAAAAGAGTTGCAGAGGCCGGCTTCGAGGCGCACATTTACAAGCGCCCCAAGTCACGAAGCCGGCAATTGTGGGAGAATGAGCAAGCCCTTGTTGTTGATTGGCTAAAGTCATTGCCTAAACCCGTCGGGCTGATGGCCTGCAACGATGACAGAGGCAGAGAGCTTACCGAGGCCTGTAAGATGGCAGGTCTGCGCGTGCCGGAAGAAGTAGCCATTATCGGAGTCGATAACGATGAGCTGGTTTGTGAGCTTTCCGACCCGCCGCTCTCAAGCGTAGCACTTAATGTCGAAAGGGGAGGATATGAGGCTGCAGAGCTTCTGGATAAACTGATGGCGGGTAAAGAGTCCATAAAAAAGGATATAATTATTGAACCGATGTATGTTGTCAGTAGGCAATCAACCGACATTCTTGCAGTAGAAGACCGTCAGGTAGCCGAGGCATTGCACTTCATTCGCCAACATTCCAAAAAGATGATTCAAGTCAGTGACGTGTTGGATAGGGTACTGTTATCACGCCGTAGTTTAGAAAATCGGTTTCGCAGGCTCCTTGGCCGTTCGATACATGAGGAAATCAGGCGTGTCCGTATTGAGCGGGTTGTTCAAATGCTGGTGGAGAGCAATCTGCCAGTGGGACAGATCGCGTTGGCCTTGAATTTCACGAGCAATGAGCACATATCTCGGTACTTTCGGAAAGAAAAGGGAATGAGCCCGCAGGCCTACCGTAAAAAGTACGGCCACAAATAGCTCAAACTAAAATCAAATGCAGAATTTCGCAAGCGCTCTTCTGCCTTATACATGATTGTTGTCAGGGATTTTTATGGCCTAATCCGCACTGTAGAGGCTGGACTGACCTTGCTGGGCGTTTTTTATGCCGACGCTTTGGGAAGATAGCGGAAACACCACGCATATCAGACGATGTGACCCGGCTGTCGGCTCCGCAAATATCCTTGAAAGCAGCTATGGAATCAGGCATAATGAACAAAGATGGTTATTTTGCGGCCGGGTGCGTTGCCCGATACCGTCAAAATACTCGTGTACACTTACGGAGATTCTATTATGAGCTTTAAGTTTAGTGTGCTATTGCCGGTACTGATGACTTTGACTCTGTCGGGTAATTGTTGGGGCCAGGCCGCCGAAAAAAAGGGTGAGTCCCCGCTGGATAATCTGCCCCCTTATATACAACAGATAGTCCATTTCGGTCAGCGGGCCGACTTCTCGCACGACGGGAAACACGTTCTGTTCATCGAGAAGACTTTTGGTGACGTCTATGAAGTGGAGCTGGCGACCAAGGTAGTCCGTCCGATGACCCATCATTATTTCCATGAGGGATATACGC
>JBHIBX010000276.1:0-2011 GCA_046759285.1 Candidatus Omnitrophota bacterium | reverse complement strand
GAAGACGTATATCGAAAAGTACAAAGGGATCATTGCCACTCATCACGTGTATTTCTGCAAAGCAAGGGTATGAATAAAGCGATCTTTATAACCGGAACAGATACTGGGGTTGGTAAGACTGTCGTAACCGGTCTTTTGGGTAAGTTTCTATTGGAAAAGGGGATCAATGTTGCCACCCAGAAGTGGGTCCAGACCGGATGTATCGGATTTTCCGAAGACATTGCCTTACATATGAAATTGATGGGACGGACCCAAAAGGACATAGAGAACTATTTTTCCGAGGTAGCTCCCTATGTTCTGGAATTCCCTTCTTCTCCTCACCTCGCCGC
Source organism: Candidatus Omnitrophota bacterium (assembly GCA_046759285.1). Taxonomy (GTDB): domain Bacteria; phylum Omnitrophota; class Gorgyraeia; order Tantalellales; family Tantalellaceae; genus JBHIBX01. The sequence goes on along the minus strand of JBHIBX010000276.1, from coordinate 1,682 downwards.
AGAACTTGAAAAAAAGCGTATAGATACCGCGAAAATAAAAGAATCCTTCCTTAAGCTTCAGAGAGAGTTTGATATTGTTCTTGTTGAAGGGGCAGGAGGCCTTATGGTCCCTATAGATGATGAAAAAATGATGATCGATCTTGTCGGGGAGATCGGCCTTCCCGTGCTTGTCGTGGCGGAAAATAAACTCGGGGCCATAAACCAGACCATTCTGACGATAGAAGCATTAAGAAAAAGAGATATGGACATCGCAGGTGTTATTTTCAATCAGAGAACAAAATCGGAAGACGAACTTATCTTAAAGGACAACCCGAAGATCGTTGGTAAACTCACCGGCGTAGAGATCCTGGGCGAGCTTTCCTTCAGTGAAAAAATAGAAGATCTGTATGAAGCCTTTAGACCTATTGCAGAAAGACTTAAAATATAATTGGCACCCTTACACGCAGATGAAAGACTGCGAAAAGATGCCCCCGATCCCGATCGAAAGGGCCGAAGGCGTCAAGCTCTACGACTATGACGGGAATTTTTATTACGATACCATCTCGAGCTGGTGGTGCAATGTCCACGGCCATAATCACCCGGCCATAAAGGATGCCATAAAGAAACAGGTCGATTCACTCGAGCATGTCCTTTTCGCGGGGTTCACGCATAAGCCTGCCGTAGAACTCGCAGAAAGGCTTGCCGCAATAACCCCGAAAAACCTCACAAGGGTCTTTTATTCTGATAACGGCTCAACGGCGGTGGAAGTGGCCATGAAGATGTCCTACCAGTTTTGGAAGAACGCCGGGGAGAAGAATAAGACCCGTTTCATTTCACTGGACAAGGCGTATCACGGCGACACCATAGGCACGATGAGCGTAAGCGGAGTGGATCTTTTTAATAAAAAATTTGAATCCTTGTTTCTGGATTCTATCAAGGCGCCTACGCCTTATTGTTACAGGTGCCCCTTCGGCGAGAGGGCAGGGGAGTACTCTTTTAAGTGCCTCCAGGCCCTGGAAGAGATACTGAAAAGCGAAGCCTCTTCCGTTTCCGCCATCCTCATCGAACCCCTCCTCCTCGGTGCGGGAGGGATGATCGTATATCCCGCCGAGTACCTGAAGGGCGTATGGGAGCTTTCCCGGAAATACAATGTCCATTTGATAGCCGATGAAGTCGCTACCGGTTTCGGCAGGACCGGGAAGATGTTCGCCTGCGAACATGCCGAAGTAGAACCTGACTTTATGTGTCTTTCAAAGGGCATTACTTCAGGATATTTGCCTCTTGGAGCCACCCTCACAACGGAAGAGATATACAAGGCATTTTATGATGATTATGACAAGCTCAAGACTTTTTATTATGGCCACACGTATACCGCAAACCCTATATCATGCGCTGCGGCTGTTGCCAGCATCGATCTTTTTAAACAAGAAGACACTCTGGACAGTGCAAGAATAATAAATGGGATGCTGAGGTTTTTTCTGGAGGAGATGTCGGAGCTTTCCATTGTGGGAGACGTCAGGAATATCGGCGCGGTAGGAGCCATGGAACTTGTGAAAGACAAAAAGACAAAAGAGACAAAAAAACCAAAAAAGCCAAAAAAACCCAAAGTTGACAGGATAAAAGAGGATGCAGAGAAAAAAAGGCCAAGATCAGCTGTAAGCGGAGACCTGTTCCTTCTTTTCAAGAACTTCAAGAAAGGCCAT
>JBHIBX010000275.1:0-2013 GCA_046759285.1 Candidatus Omnitrophota bacterium | reverse complement strand
TCCTTCACCATCTTATACGGATGCAGCACATAAGAACGTATCTGGCTTCCCCACTCTATTTTCTTTTTTTCTCCTCGCGCGCGAAACGACTCTTCTTCTTTTTCGCGGCGAATTTTTTCATACAGCTTCGCCCTCAAGAGTTTCATGGCCGTCGCTTTATTTTTATGCTGCGAGCGTTCTTTCTGGCACTGGACGATAATACCCGTCGGCTGGTGCACGATCCTCACCGCCGAATCGGTCACATTGACGTGCTGTCCGCCCGCGCCCGACGAGCGAAAGGTATCTACCCTGAGGTCGTTCTCGTTGATCTCGACTTTAATATCCTCTCCTATGTCGGGGGTTACGTCAACGGAGGCGAACGAGGTGTGCCTTCTTCTGTTCGTGTCAAAGGGTGATATCCTGACGAGGCGATGGACGCCTGATTCCGCTTTGAGATAACCGAAAGCAAAATTGCCGCGGATCATCATCGTGACATTTTTGACCCCGGCCTCTTCACCGCTCAGCTGGTCGATAACCTCGGTTTTATAAGCGTGGAGTTCGGCCCAGCGCGTGTACATTCTAAGAAGCATGAATGTCCAGTCGCACGATTCTGTGCCGCCGGCTCCCGCGTTTATGCTCAGGATGGCGCCGCACCTGTCGGCTTCATCTCCAAGGATGCTCTTAAACTCAAGATCGTCTATTTCTTTCTGGATCGTGAGGGCCTCTTCCAACAGACTATTGATGGAGACTACGTCGTCCTGCTCAACGATCTCGGCAAGTTCTTTGACAGCATCGTGTTTCTTCTTTATTTCATTATATGGCCCGATCAGGGACCTGATGGCCTGGAGCTCACGCGAAAGGCTATTGGCTTTTTCCTGGTTGCGCCATATTTCGGGTTCATTGAGCTCTGCTTCAAGCTCTTTTATTCTTTTTTCATTTTTAGCCAGGTCAAAGATACCCCCTTAGTTCTTCGAACTTGGCATCCATTCTTTTTACTGCAGCTTGCAATTGATCCAACATATCGTACCTCCGTAATGGCATTATAGCATATTCTTGAAATGTTTTGCAATCATGCGGGCCGTCCGCCTGTCTATCCCCGCCTCGCAAAGCTCCTCAACGGAAGCGCCCCGCACGCCGGAGGCGCTGCCGAACTTCTCCATAAGAAGTTTTTCCTTGGCAGGGCCCACGCCTTTTATCCCTTTAAATTCCGTCGTAAACTTCACCCCCCACCTGAGTTTGCGATGATATGTGATGGCGAACCTGTGGGCCTCGTCCCTGATGCGCTGTATTAATAATAAAAGCCGCGATCCCGGCGAAAGCCTTATCGGCTGGCGGCGGCCTTCAACATAAAGATGGTTATGAACCTTGGCTATGCTCGCTACTGTAAGATCGCCCAGTCCCAACGCCCTGAGTTCATCTTTAGCCGCGGAGAAGTGGCCCCTTCCTCCATCTATAAGAACAAGATCGGGAAGGGTCTTGTTCTCGCTAAGAAGCCTGGAATAGCGCCTATGGACGGCCTCCCGGACCATGGCATAATCGTCCATTCCTTCCACATTTTTGATCCGGTACTTACGGTAACCGGCTTTCAGGGGTTTACCGCCCACAAACGTGACCATGGAGCCAACGGCCTGCTGACCGCCGATATCGGATATATCAAAGCATTCGACAGTCACCGGAAGCGAGGGCATATTCAGGGCATTCTGCAGTTCGTCAAGTTCTCCGTAAATAGGGTGTTTCGAGCGGTCATGGAGCTGCTGAACCGCCGTCAGGGCCTCTATCCTATTCTTGATGGAAAGGGCCTTCTCGTACTGCCTCTTCCGTGAAAAACCCTTCATTCTCTCTTCCAGCGAGCGGATAAGGTCATCCTTTCGACCTTCAAGGAAGGCCCTCAGCTGACCTACCGTGTCACGGTACTCTTTATCGGTGACCTTCTTCTCACACGGCCCCAGGCACTGGCCGATATCGTACTCCAGGCAGACCTTCTTGTGAAGCCTGCGGCATGTCCTTAAGGGAAAGACCTTTTTCATAAAGGAG
>JBHIBX010000274.1:0-2033 GCA_046759285.1 Candidatus Omnitrophota bacterium | reverse complement strand
TATTTTAACAAGAAGCGTTCCAATCTGCGCTGAAGGTGGGGGTTTTTTTAGCTTTGAAGGGAGCAACGAAGGGTGGGTTATACCCGATTGGGCCTATTACCAGGGCGATCATAAGGCAGAATCCGCGGATATAAGTTCGGAAAAGGCTTCCAAAGGCGATAATTCCCTGGAAGTGGTATGTAATTTTCCCGGGGACATCTGGACGGCGGCTCTTATTGAGCATAGGGAGGATATGGATCTTAGCGGAAGTGAGACTATTTCAGCGGATATTTATCTTCCTAAAAAGGCCCCAAAAAGGATCATTGTGGCCAGGTTTATCTTGACTGTAGGAATAGGATGGCATTTTACCGAAATGCGTTATGCGGTTCCGCTGGTTCCGGGCCGCTGGACAAAACTTAAAGCCAAACTTGAATCTGAAGAAGTCGAAAAATCGGAGTGGAAAGGAAGGAAGGAAAAACGCCTTTTTCATCATATCAGCAGCGTCAGAAAGATCGCCATAAGGATCGAATATGACGCTTCGCCTCCCTACAAGGTAGGACGAAAGTACAAAGGTCCTATTTACATAGACAACGTTGTCATAAAATAAACATTGCTATCGACAAATCACATTTCTTAGTGTAAAATTAATGCTAAAATCAAGGCAAGGAACGCCCGAGAAAAAGGGGATATATGAAAGAACACAATATATTGATTGTGGATGACAATAAAGATTTCGCCGATATCTTCTGCGATATGCTCAAAGCCAATAATTTCAAGGCGGAATGCTGTTACGGTGGCGCTCAGGCCGTCGAACTGGTAAAAAATAACGCTTTCGATATCGTGTTCCTGGATATCAGGATGCCAGTGATGGACGGTATCCAGACCCTGAAAGAGGTTAAGAAGATACGCCCTGACACTATGGTCATCATGATGACCGGATATCCTGTGGATGAAATGGTCCACAAGGCCATTGAAGAGAAAGCATCCGATATTATTTATAAACCCTTCGAGATAGATAAAGTCTTAAGTTTGATCAAGGACACCGCGCAAGCTTAAGAGGCGGGTCTAGCTTCGTTCACAAATGAGACCCAAAAATTTCCCTATAATTATTCTGTTGTTTCTTATTCTCCTGCCTTGTTTTAAAGTATCTGCTCGTGAATATATCGACAAGGATAAGTTCTTTTCCTACAAAAGATTTTTCCTGGACCAGGATGTTATTGACAGGATACCCGAAGACGGGAGGACGCAGCGGGACCTGAACATGTTCGCGAAAAGGTTTACTGACGGTCTTTATGCGTTTTCCGGCGGGGACCTGAAAGTGGCGGAAAAGGACCTGCTTGAAGCGCGCAAGATCTGGCCGGAATACTTTGGGGCGGATTTTCTGCTCGCGCGCCTATACGAAGAAACCGGCAATCCCGGCAAGGCGGCCAGGTACTATAAAAGCTACCTGAATAAGCTTAAAAAATTTCATGCGGGAGAATACCGCATTTCCGGACCGCTTATACGAATTTTTGCTTCTGACAGTATCGAGCGGTTTGGGCCTGCACGGGAAGCTGTCAAAGAGCGCCTTTCCCTTTACGGGATAAATCTGGACAGGGTGCGCCCTGTCTATACTTTCCCTGTTTTTCTTATGCCTATTTTAGCGGGCCTTGCTCTGGGGCTTGTTTATGTTGTAACAGTCTATCACCTGGTGCCTTATCTTAAAAAGCAGCGACTTGTAAGAAATCCCCCCGAAGGGTTTTGGATATGTCGTAACTGCGGAACTTCAACTCCGGAACTCAGTAAGGTATGTGAAAAGTGTGGACGCTCACATGAATAATGAGAATTTTTTTAAATTCTGCTACGGCTGCGATCCTTCGATTTTTACTGAAACGATTATCATAACGCCGGTTTTTCCCCTTACGCGATTTAAAAAATATGGGGAAGTTTCAAAAGAATTCAAGGGGCGTGTTTATTCAAGTGCCATTCTAAAGCGAGACAGGAAAAATATTACTATAATTTATTGTGGAATAGGGGGCCAGCTTGTAGGGGACGCAGTTCTGTTGCTGGAGAAG
>JBHIBX010000273.1:0-2049 GCA_046759285.1 Candidatus Omnitrophota bacterium | reverse complement strand
ACAAAGGGTCCGGACTTTATTGGGAGATTCAATGGAAAATATGTTGTTGGTGAGGCGAAATTCCTTACTGACTTTGGTGGTCATCAAAATGCACAATTTGCAGATGCCATAAATCTACTCAGGCATACAAGCGTAAATGCTGTGAAGGTAGCCATACTGGACGGGGTTCTTTATATAAAGGGTAGGAGCAAGATGCACAAATTCTTACAGGAACATCCCGAGCAGTTCAATATACTCAGCAGCCTTGTCTTGCGAGAATTTTTATATCAGGTTTAATATGGAGTTAATATTTACCAACAAGCGGTCCATTAAGAACATATTGGAGCAGACCAAAACAGCAAAGTTGGTAACGGTTTGTACCTACGGCGACGGGGGGAGCAACAAACTGATAAAAGGTGATAATCTTCAAGTAATGAAGACTTTGCTGCAAGATTATGGTATGAGTAAGAAAATAGACCTTGTTTACATAGATCCACCCTTCGCGACTGCTAATGTTTTTAAGCATAACAAAAAAAGAACTTCTACTGTTAGCCCGAGCAATAGCGATGCTATAGCTTACTCGGACACATTAAAGGGTGCTGATTTCTTAGAATTTCTCAGAGAACGGCTCGTCTTTATCAGAGAATTACTGGCTAAACATGGGTCTGTTTATTTGCATATTGATTACAAGATCGGCCATTATGTAAAAATAATAATGGACGAAATATTTGGTCGAAGTAATTTCCGAAATGATATTACCAGAATAAAATGCAACCCGAAGAACTTTGCTCGCAAAGGCTACAGCAATATCAAGGACTTAGTACTTTTTTATACAAAGAGTGATGATTTCGTGTGGAATGAGCCTACTCAAGAGCTTACTGAGCAAGATATAAAGAAGCTATTTACAAAGATAGATAAAAGCGGACGCCGATATACCACTACGCCTTTGCATGCACCAGGGGAAACTGAAAGTGGTAATACAGGGAAGGAATGGAAAGGGCTGATACCTCCGAAAGGAAGACATTGGCGCTATAATCCAGCAGTGTTAGATGAGTTAGACAAAAAGGGTTTAATTGAATGGTCACAGACCGGTAATCCACGAAAAATAATATATGCCGATGGAGCTAGAGCAAAAGGCAAACGAATGCAAGACATATGGGAATTCAAAGATTCTCCGTATCCAAGTTATCCTACCGAAAAAAGTATAGAGCTATTAAAAACAATCATCAGAACGTCATCTAATACAGGGCAAATGGTTTTCGATTGCTTTTGTGGGGCTGGCACCACATTATTGGCTGCACACCAGTTAAAAAGGAATTGGATGGGAATCGATAATTCTCAGATTGCGATGCAAACAGCGATTAAAAAGCTCACCCCTGAAAAGGGTCTCTTCGATGTTGGCCCCGATTATGAATACATAGAGCAGAAAGAAACAATAGATGTCAAGGTTATATCTTTGTAGGGCTTAATGAATTCTAACTACGCCCTGCCAATAGATTTTAGATACTTCTTTGTCTTAAAAATCCCCAGCCTGTATGCTTTTCTCTTAACTGCATAAAGCGGCCTGCCTAACCTTTCAGCAACCTCGGCACAGGACTTTCGGGGAAAGTCTTTTTTTAAGACTTGGACTTCCTCTTTCGACCAAAGACCCTTTTTCAGCTTCTTCTTCGCCATTTTATGTTCCCTTTTGTTAATTTGAAAGGACAAGTTTATCCCGCTCTGTCGGGGTGCGGGCTACCCCGACAAATTACAGTGAAACACAGTATGAAGTTTATAATTTACACCCTGCCGATGGACTTGAGGTATCTCTTTGACTTGCGAAGCCCCATCCTGGATGCCTTCTTTTTCACTGCGTCGGTTCTGCGACCGAGCCGGGCAGCTATTTTAGAAGTCGGGGTGGTCGGGAAAAGCTTTTTGAGCAGGTTCACCTCACGTGTTGTCCAGAGACCCTTCGGGGCTTTCCTTGTCCTTTTGGCTTTTTTCTTTGCTACTTTTTTCTTCTTTGCCATTTTATGCTTCCCTTCGTTAAATGGTCTTTGGCTACGCTCGCTCCTTTCTGACGTTGCAACA
>JBHIBX010000272.1:0-2055 GCA_046759285.1 Candidatus Omnitrophota bacterium | reverse complement strand
AATAACTCGAGGAGTCAGCCTGAATAACGGCTCATGTAAAAGTTGTGGTTGCGTGCAAAAGGAGAAGGCGGCAAACCTGGGGCGGTCGAAAAGAAGACACGGATTTTCAGGCACAAGATTTTACCGGATTTGGAAGGGAATGAAAAATAGATGTTACAACAAGAAGGAGCCTGCATATTTGAGATATGGGGGAAGAGGGATATGCATATGTCAACGTTGGCATACATTTGAAAATTTCAAGCAAGATATGTTTGATTCCTATTTAATAGAAACAAAACATCATGGAGAAAAAAGGATTTCTATAGATCGGATCAATAATGAAGGTAATTATTGCCCGGAAAATTGCCGCTGGACAACTATAAAAGTTCAAAACAGTAATCGAAGAATTAAAAAACTTAGTCAAAAAGAGATTCAGGCTATACGAAGAAATTATCATCACGGAGAGGGCAGGATTTTAGCTAAAAAATATAATGTGTCACCTGCGGTAATATCTGAAATTGTAAATCGCAAAAGAAATTATGCATAAGACTAAGGCCCGGCTGATTAAGGGCACCAAACGGCATAAGAAGAAAAAGGGGGTATAACCGGTGTAGATGTCGAATAAAACTGCACACAACGGCAAACAGCGGGCAAGGATCGGCTCAGGACGGGCATAAAGCAAAAGAAAGGCAGGGAAGCTGATGGCAAGAGGGAATGTTGCTAAAGTGGTCAAAGATGGAACGAAAATTGTAAAGCGCCTGAGACGGCTTGAAGTCACATTAACAAAATTGTGTATAGAATATCATTGCGGTTATTCAACGCTGAAGGATGTTGTTCGCTCTTATATTTCTGCAGCGGAATGGGGACGGCTCAGGCGGAAACTTCTTGCCAGAGGCGGGGTCAAAACACGCTTCAAAAAAGGGCATCATACCTGGAACAAAGGCCTTCATTATAATCCAGGGGGTAGATCTATTGAGACGAGATTTAAGAAAGGTCACTTACATGGTAAAGCTGCTCGGAACTGGAGACCTATAGGGACAATCACAATCAGACACGACAAGCCGCCTAAAAGATTGAGACATCGAAAACGCAAAGAAGGCCTGCCGCCCTGGAGAGGAAAGCCAAGGCGGTGGATTAAGGTTAAAGACGATGGGCAGATGTCGCGCCGCTGGATTCCATACGCCCGGTATCTCTGGGAGCAAAAATACGGGCCCGTGCCGGCAGGGTATCTTATCGTTCACGTAGATGGTAACCAGATGAATGACGTGATAGACAACCTGACAATAGTCGATAGGCGTCAATATTTGGCCCTGCAGATCAAACGTGATCCCGGCCATATTGTCAGGATGCGAACGGCTGCCGGTAATGCGGCCAGGAAAAGACACGAAGCCAACCGGCAATTGAAAGCACTTTATGGTCCGCAGCGAATAATATTTGAATGCCGCAGTTGCGGTTTTGATTACCATGGTCGAAAACCACCACAGCGATGTATCAAGTGCGGCAGTTACTTTTTTGAGAAAATCAGGAGACGAGTAAAAGAGGCGGTCTAAAACATGAGCAATTGTCAGCGATGCGGAAGATGCTGTCAAGACAAGGGGTCGTTTTGGACGCACAGTCCGCACGAGCTGATAAGACAAATCGATGAGAACCTTCCGTTAGATTTCTATCGCGATGGCGATCCCTGCGATATGCTTCAGATTGATCCGAACGGCCGGGCCACATGCCTGCTGCAGAAATGGTTGGGTCACAAGGCAAAGCCGGAAGCCTGCCGGGATTATCCTTTTGATGGAGATTTGTGTTTCAGGGAGAAAGAAAACCAGAGTGCCGACGCGGGCGGCGTGTCGGTACCGCCTGCCACAGCAGAATCCACCTGCTGAGGCATTTTTTCGCGTCGGCATCGTCCACTAATAAATGTGTCGGAGAAAGGCTTGAAATTGCTTGAAAAAACAGGACTTGGATGCGGTTGAAATCGCACAAAAGCAGAGGCATCTGTATCTGCTCGGCAAGGTCAAGAATAATCAACATCTAAGTCATCTGGAACTTGAAGAATTGAAAAAACTCGAAGGAAAAGCGAAG
>JBHIBX010000271.1:0-2070 GCA_046759285.1 Candidatus Omnitrophota bacterium | reverse complement strand
AGGTTGTTTCTTTCGTCGACCTTAAACCACTCTTTATTGACTGCTAAGTTCTTGGTAATTATTTCAGTAGAACCGAAGCGCACAAAGTCCACTTCGCTTAAATTCCATTCAAGATCACTTAGACGTGTAGCGGCGATCTGCGGCTCATCGCCCCATTTCCAGACTATCCCGCTAAAACCCATACGCTTTAAATGATATGCTGCGTGATTGCAGGTAAATAAAGAAGCCGCCGCTCCGGAAAGCCACTCACTCCTTTCATTATCCCTTATCAGCATCGGGAAAAACGGCTTGATCCCGTGAAGCCTTTGCGTTATAGGACTTAGCCTGGTTCCCTTGCCGGGATACATCCCACCAAGGCTGACTCCCCCTTGCTTAAAAGTCCCCTTACATTCCTGCCAGATCCTGTACGCATCTAAAAGTCCCAGCCATTGTCCGCGACGGGTCACTTCTTCGTGAGAAATGATCTCGACATTACCGTCCACCCTGAAGATCTCCTCTTTTATTGCTTTTAGCGATCCCTTGACGATATTGCCATCGCCCGGATTGGTGACAACCAGGACTTCTTCCACTCCTGCTGAATTCTTTACCATGTCTCTTAATTCACGCAGGTTCTCTTTTTTGGCTTGTAAAGAATCTTCCATTTTGGGACAGTGTAGCATATAGCTTTACCCCAGTCAACACCACTTATTTCCATTCCATTCCCATTCCATCCCGGGGTCCCATTCCATCCCGGGGATGGAATTTCGGACGGAACCACTTCCATCCCGGGGATGTCCACCCCGGGGATGTCCACCCCGGGGATGGAATTTCGGACAGTGTCGGATATTGGACAAAGTCCTGTTCGGAATTTGGACAGATTTTGGGTTTTAAGCACTTTTCTTGTTTTCGGTTCATTTTTATGTTTTGATTTTGTTTAACCATGAACGTATCTTATTATATTTTAAATGTTTACAAAAACTCAAGATCTTAGTTTATTTCATACAGAAAGGCGGATTGGCACACTTTATGCATATTTATAATGGTAGAGGGGGTAAGAACGATGAAGACAATAATCGCGCTAGTAATAATGGGGATGTTCACCAGATTCATGATAATTACGCCTGCACAGGTTCTGCCAAAATATCCTGTAATGGGCACGGAAAAATATGAAAAAGTTCGGGAAGAAACAGTGCCAAGAGAATTAAGGCATATGTCCCGAAAGATGTATCACTTAAAAACAGGGAGGCATATAGACACTGAACGAAACCATAAAAAGCAGCAGAATTTCTGGGGCAAGGGCATCCCCTCAAGAGTGCAGTTTCCCGCTCACCTTGTAATGTATGAAAAGGTCCGCCATGCGGGAAACACGCAGAAGGCGATTTTGTCGAATTAATCGTTCTTCGACCTTTCCCCGATTCCGAACCCGTATCGGGTACGGGCCTGGAGCGTGTGTGGCGTGGGCGGGCGCGCAGGGTTAATATAGAGTGGCCTGCGTGCATAAAAAAGGCCGGAATAGTTTTTCCGGCCTTTTGTTTTTTGAGCCCCTTCAAATGTCGAAAGCGAGTATTATACGGCCCTTATAGCCTTAAATATGTTTTCCTGGCGTTCACGGAGATGTCGGTTTGTATCATAAGCTTCAATGGGCATATCCAGAAGAACCCTTTTTACCAATAAGGCCAGCCATGTTGCGATACCGCCTTCAAAAGTGTCCTGGATCTCCTTGAACCATCTCGGTATTTTATCCTCATCAGGCCATCTTGCCTGGGCCCTGGAAATTACATCTTTAATCTCCTCGTATGAAAGCATGTAACACAAGTCACGCCTGTTCACTTCTCTTCTCAGGGCCTGTCTCATGAATCTCTGAAGATCAGACGCCGGAGTATCAAAGCCCCTATCAAATAAAATGTCATCAGCACTAACAAGAGAAAGCAATAAAGCCGCGCCTATTGTCTCCCTTGTAAAGAACCATCCCAGATTCCTTCCGCCTTTAACCAATTTCTCGTCGACATCCGGTACGGCCAGAACTCTCACCGTTGACATAAAATCTTGCTGGGGTGCCTCCGCCGTGCCGATCTTTGATTCGGTTGCAAC
>JBHIBX010000270.1:0-2071 GCA_046759285.1 Candidatus Omnitrophota bacterium | reverse complement strand
AGGGAATTTCTCTTCTTGCAGAGGTTTGATTCACCATGCCCACACTGAACATGCTTAAAGTCCAAAGTGCTTTAAACCTAAAATGATAATTTATACAGACCGGGACGCGAAGTCAATATTTTCTTTAAAACGCAAGGCCTTTTTCTGAGTCGGGAAAAGCAATTTGAAAAAGGGGACAGGCTACTTTTTCTGCATCATCGGGATCAGGCCTTATCATGGGAATGCTTAGATAACTAGAGGCAGAAGAAATTCTATTCTCTTTGACAAGGCCTAATCCCAGAGACAGTCCTCTTCCTTCCAGAAAAAGTAGCCTTTCCCCTTTTATCTTATTATCAAGGGATTTGCTGACTTTTACTACTAGTAGGTTCGGTAGGTTGGCTGGCGACTTGGTTGCCGCCCTTATTTTGAGCATTTAAGAGTGCTTGATCTGCGGCCTTGATTACATACTTTGGCTTAACACTGGTGTCTATCCGTTCTACCGCGCCTATGGCAATAGTAAGGGAAATTCTCTTTTGAGATCCTCTATACTTTTCGGGATTCGCGGGTTTCTCGCGTGGGCGCTTCGGACCGCGGAGAATGAAGCTGTATATCTCGACGCCCTTCCTCAGGCTTTCCAGGTGGGGCATTGCTTCGTCCACAAACTTGGCAGGAAAGACCACGCCGAACCTTTGTCCACTATAGCGATAGGATAACCCGCCGCCTGTCACTTTCTCAAGTTTTGTGGCAACCATACGTAAAACCTGGTCCCCAACAACAAAGCCATAGCGGTCGTTTATTTTCCTGAAAGAGTCTATTTCAATCATGGCCACAGTGAAGTGGCGTCCAATCTTAGAGAGAGTTTCGTTAAAGGCTCGCCGCGCCGGTAAGCCGGTCAAATCGTCGTAGAATGCGAAGTTAAAGGATGTCTCAATGACCGAGATGACAAGGACAAGGCCCGCTGTAGCGAAAAAGATTGTGGACATAGGACCTATATCGCCCAACGCCAGAGCGAAAAATGATGAGACTAAAGTCCAGAAAAAGGCGCACTCGATCGAACCCCGGTGCTGAACATAGCGGAACATAAGGATAAAAAAGGCTGCTCCAAAGGCTATCAAGCCTGGCTGGGCCATGGGTATAAGGTCGAATAAACGTAATTTTATAAATGAGTATTCCAGATAAGGGCTTAAGCCTAACTGCTTCCAAGCGCCTATCAGCGTCACCGCAATTATCTGGAAGAGAATCATTCCCAGGGGCCACTTGCCATGCCAGGTTATAAATCCCCGCTCCTTAATCAAGGAAAACACAACGAGATTCACCGGTAATAGGATACAAACAGCATTATACACTATGCGCCCCGCACCCACTGAAGCTCCGCTTCCTTCAGCAAAGATAAGCAATAATCTGTCAGCAATAGCCAGAACAAGAATGACAAAAATTAACCGGCTGCGGTTAAAACGCCACCCGAACCATATCCCCGCTGCCAAAACAACATAAGGATAGAGGCGCACCAGTAGGGGCAATGTTAGGGTTGGTAATCCTCGAAGCAGAATAAATGATATTGCCAGGACAAGAACTCCCCCAGGTACGAAAAATGAGAGAAGCGTCTGTAGAAACGAGATTCCCACCTGAAGGGAGATAAATTTCTTTTCTTTATTATTCCGCAAATTATCGAGATCTTTTGACATAGTTTTCTGTATTACCAAAGATGGCGGCAGGCGTTGGGAACGTATTATAACATTTTATTTTTATATTTCCATGATTTATTTTTGTCTAAATGCTTGAATTCTAGCACCAAAGAAAATAAGATGTTTTCATTAAACAAACCATGGGCGCAAAAAGAAAAAGAATTAATTCATTTTATTAAGAAAATGGAGGTACACCATAATGCTTAATCGACTATTTTGCAAGTGTTTCCCTCTTGTTTTAAGTATTTTAGTTATCGGTTTGTCTATGAGTTGCTTACAGAAATCAAAGATGGCTGATCTGGTTTTAATGAACGGAAAGATTGTTACGGTTGATGATGCGAAACCAGAAGTACAGGCATTGGCAGTTAGTGGAGATAGAGTCATAGCCGTAGGAAGTAATGAAGAAA
>JBHIBX010000269.1:0-2078 GCA_046759285.1 Candidatus Omnitrophota bacterium | reverse complement strand
CTATTAAAGAGGCGAAGCCCGTAAAAAGAAAAAAGAAAGTCGTGCAAAAAAAGAAGATCGTCAAAAGGAAAAAAATATCAAGAAAAAAGCAAAAAAAATAAAATGGTAGTCGGGGTTTCAACCCCTGGAAAATAGGAGGATAGATGTATAAAATAGCAGTTTTACCCGGAGATGGAACCGGTCCGGAAGTGGTGGCGGAAGGACTGAAAGTTCTGGACGCGGTTGCGGAAAAAACAGATTTCAAATATGAAAAGATCATGTACGATCTCGGAGGAGAGCGTTACAAGAAAACAGGTGAGGTCCTCCCCGATAGCGTGCTTGAAGAACTCAGGACAGTCGACGCGATATACCTCGGAGCCATAGGCCACCCGGATGTTAAGCCCGGTATTCTTGAAAAGGGGCTTCTCTTAAAATTAAGGTTTTCGCTCGACCAGTACATTAATCTGCGTCCGGTAAAGCTGTATCCGGGGGTCGATTGCCCGCTGAAAGACAAAGGGCCGAAAGATATCGACTTTGTTGTTGTCCGTGAAAATACCGAGGGCCTGTACGCGGGAACCGGAGGATTCTTAAAAGAAGGCACGACCGATGAAGTCGCTATTCAGACTTCCGTGAATACATACAAGGGAGTGGAAAGGTGTCTCCGGTACGCGTTTGAATACACCAAAAAACACAATAAGAGGAAGCAGCTGACGCTTGTCGGAAAGACGAACGTTCTCACCTATGCTTTTGACCTGTGGGAAAGAACGTTTAATGAGATGGCCAAGAAGTATTCTTCCATCAAGATTGACTACGCGCACGTTGACGCGACATGCATGTGGATGGTAAAGAATCCGGAATGGTTCGACGTCATCGTGACGGATAACATGTTCGGCGATATCATAACGGATCTTGGAGCTATGATACAGGGCGGTATGGGTGTAGCCGCCGGCGGGAACATCAACCCGGAAGGCGTTTCGATGTTCGAGCCGATAGGAGGATCGGCGCCCAAGTATACAGGCAAAAACGTCATCAATCCGCTTGCCGCGATATGCGCGGGAGGCATGATGCTGGAGATACTGGGCGAGCAGAAGGCCGTCGATCTTATAGAAAAAGCGGTCATGGATGTAACGGGCACCAAGCTGAAGAGCCTTTCTGCCGGCAAGATGGGATATTCCACGCAGGAAGTGGGAGACCTTGTTGCGGAGGCATTGTAAATAGGGCTCGCTTCTTTTCGGGACAGGTTTCCTGTAGTAGTGTAAACTGTCGGCTGAAACCAGTCCCGTTATTTTAATTTTACGAGAGGTAACAAATGTTAAAGAAGAGCAAGTATAATGTGGCGTTAATGGGTGCTACCGGAGCTGTTGGTGCTCAGTTTCTTTCGATACTTGAGGAAAGAGATTTTCCGATCGATGAATTGCGCCTTCTTGCAAGCGAACGATCGAAAGGAAAAAAGTTAAGCTTCAAGGAAAGAGAGCTGGAGGTCCAGGTCCTTAAGGAGGACTCGTTTGGCGGTATTGATATTGTTCTCGCTTCTGCCGGGGCGTCGCGGAGCAAGGAATTCCTGCCGCACGTGGTCCGTGCCGGCGCAGTCTGCGTAGACAATTCAAGCGCTTTCAGGATGGAAGAAGATGTTCCCCTGGTAGTTCCGGAAGTCAATCCTCACGCGATAAAGACTCACAAAGGCATTATAGCCAATCCCAACTGTTCCACTATCCAGATGGTCCTTCCTTTATGCGCGATCAATAAAGAAGCCGGCATCAAACGTGTAATTGCAACTACTTTTCAATCTGTTTCAGGCGCCGGCCAGAAGAACATACTTGAACTTGAAGAGCAGATCACCCAGCTGGGCAAAAAGGAGTCGCATTACGGTGTAGGCGAGCATACCGTGCCGGATGGGATGATAAAAGAATTTGCCCACCAGATAGCCTACAACCTCATACCGCATATCGACATCTTCCTGGATAATCTTTACACGAAGGAAGAAATGAAGATGGTTGGCGAGACCCGCAAGATCATGGAGATCCCGGATTTGGCAGTTACCGCGACGTGTGTCCGTGTTCCCGTTTATTACGCTCATTCAGAGAGTATGAACGTTGAGA
>JBHIBX010000268.1:0-2082 GCA_046759285.1 Candidatus Omnitrophota bacterium | reverse complement strand
GAAGGGCCCGGAGGAACGGCCTATTTTGAAGTAGCCTATAAAGGCAGTGCCGTACTGGCATTGACGCTTGAGAATGCGCTGCCCGACTGGCTAAAAGAAGATACCGAAGTCGAAAAGAGCTTCCCCGCAATAGCGCTTGTTCTGGACGACTTCGGATACACAAAAAGGAATTTAAAACTTCTTAAAGCCATAAGGGAGCCTGTTACTATAGCCATTCTCCCGAATGCCCCATACTCCGGTGCGGTGAGTTCCTTCGCGGAAGAGAACGGGATAGAGACGATTCTTCATCTTCCCATGGAGCCCGAGGGCGATAGCGCGCGCCTGGAAAAAGAGACGATCATGGTAGGCATGGACGATGATGGCATAGATGAGATAATTGCAAGGGCCCTGAAGGTTGTTCCTTCGGCAAGCGGTGTATCGAACCACCAGGGTTCGAAGGCGACCAGGGACGAAAAGACAATGAAGCGGGTCCTTGGAGAATTGAAAGAAAAAGATCTTTTCTTCCTGGATAGCATGACAACAAGCGAATCGGTTTGTGGGACGATAGCGGAGAAGAAAGGGATCCTGTACGCAAAGCGAGACCTGTTTCTTGACAGAAGATCGGATAAAGATTACATCAAAGGCCAGCTGGAAAAAGCCGAAAGGATTGCCCGCAAAAATGGTCGTGTGGTTGTGATCGGCCACGACAGGGCTAAAACGCTCAGGGTATTGCGGGAAGTTATCCCCGAGATGAGGGAAAGAGGCATAAAATTCGTTAAATTATCGGAGATAATCGAGAAAAATGCTGACACTCGGTATTGAAACGTCATGTGATGAAACGGCAGTTGCGCTGGTCGAGGACAAAAAGGTCCTCTCGAGCGAAGTGTCATCCAGCGTGCATCTCCATTCGCAGTACGGAGGTGTGGTACCGGAGATCGCCTCGCGGGCCCACGTTGAATATATTTATCCGGTTTTAAAGAAAGCCCTTAAAGAATCGGACCGCTCCCTGAATGAGGTAGACCTTGTGGCGGTGACGCGCGGACCCGGGCTTCCCGGATCCCTGCTTGTAGGAATAGCTTTCGCAAAGGCGATAAGTTCTTCCGGGAACGTCCCCCTGGTAGGGATAAATCATCTCCCGGCGCATATATTTTCATGTTTTCTCGATGAGAGCGGGAAAAGCACTATCGCGGATAAGTTCCCTTTTGTCGGGATGGTTATTTCCGGGGGACACACGAGCATATATTTATGCCGGGCCTTAAAAGATTTTGAGCTTATAGGGCGCACCAAAGATGACGCGGTCGGTGAGGCTTTTGACAAAGTCGCAAAGGTCCTTGATCTGGGTTACCCCGGAGGGCCTATCGTTGAAAAAAGGGCGGAGAATTTCTCGGGCGAAAAGGGAATCGACTTTCCCAGGGCGCTTGGCAAGGACGAATCTGATCTTGATTTCAGTTTCAGCGGGCTTAAAACCGCGGTTTTGTATTACTGGCAGGGCTGTTCCGGGACGGAATCCGAAAAAGACAGGATCTCGTGGTCGTTCCAGAATGCCATCCTGGATGTTGTGGAAGAAAAGATCCTCAGGGCGATAAAGCTTACGGGCGTAAAAAGGCTTGCTGTCGGCGGCGGGGTAATAAATAATGAAGCTTTGCGCA
Organism: Candidatus Omnitrophota bacterium; assembly: GCA_046759285.1. Classification (GTDB taxonomy): domain Bacteria; phylum Omnitrophota; class Gorgyraeia; order Tantalellales; family Tantalellaceae; genus JBHIBX01. The sequence goes on along the minus strand of JBHIBX010000268.1, from coordinate 454 downwards.
AACGCGTCGCTGACCGATGCCGGGAAGAAGGGATCACGCTATTTTTGCCGCGCAAGGAATATACAACAGATAACGCGGCCATGATAGCCGCTCTGGGGGAAGCGCTTTATAATGACGGGGTGATGTCCGATCTTTTTTTAAACGCGGAGCCGAGCGCTCCTTAAAAAAAGGAGATTAACATGTCAGGCATTGTTGTTTTATTACGTTTATTTTTATCCGTCCTTTTTGGCGGGCTGGTCGGGATAGAACGCGAGATCCACGGTCGTGCCGCGGGCCTGAGGACGCATATATTGGTTTCCCTGGGATCCGCGCTGTTCATGGTAACTTCGATCCTGGTAGGCGCCAGCTACGGCCACGTGGGAGACATAGACCCCTCGCGTATAGCTGCCGGGGTCGTTACCGGCATTGGATTTCTCGGTGCAGGCGCTATAATAAGGTTTGGGACTTCTATAAG
>JBHIBX010000267.1:0-2101 GCA_046759285.1 Candidatus Omnitrophota bacterium | reverse complement strand
AGAGTTGGCGCTTGCGGCAACGACCGAGAAGCGCGACTTCGACAGTCCCGGCCGAGGCAGTTTTTCTTCACAAAATTTATATACTTGTTTTCCTATATAAGGATTAAAAGGTGACAACCGAATACCATCGTGGTAGTTTGGAAAAGCACGAAGCAATAAAAGAGCTTATTCTGCAACGTCCTGAGATTGTTGGTGTTGACAAAGATGATGTCGTTAACATTGAAACGGAATTGCCTTTGATCCGACGAAAACGGCCGGTAGCGCAGCCCGACATTGTTATTGAGTATTCTTCCGGCAAGAATATCAGACGTAAATTTATCGAGGTAAAGAGCAGTAATTGCAAGAGGGCAATAACTGGTTTGCAGATGCAAATGAAAAAAGTTTCTAAGTATTTGAAATACAAGAAAATCAAAGGAGATGTCGTCGGTGTTTACTGTCAAGGAAGTTTGTTGAACATTTCTCTTATGCACTAATTTTTCCGTAAAGTTTATAATAAACTGCCGGTTTTTCGCGCCTATGAAGCGAAGTAGTCGACGATGGAAGAAGAAGGGACAGATGCGCTGGAAGTGGCAGCGCAAGCGAATCAGAAAAGAAAAGAAGAAGAGAAGGATGAAGTAGTTATTTCTGTTTAACCTATACCTCTATAATGGTTCTTAACATGGTTTTCTCAGACAGACATAGGCTTCCTTTCCTGCAACGACATGGGAAAAATCGAGGTTGTGCAGCCTTTCTCTTGCATTTCGTAGCATCCTTTTCGTTGGTTCTCCTGAAGAAGTCGCTGCCATCATTATTTCTGCGGCTGTAAGTAGCTGCTCGTGAATGGCTCGTACATGTTCTTCAGCATGTACAACTGGTTTCTCTTCATATCGCGCAAGCACAAATCCAGGTCTTCTTGCCATTGCTTCTATAGCAGCTCGGTCGTACTTGGGTTCAAATCCTTTCAGTTCCGGCAGTTTTATCTTTTTTCCAAGCTCATCGTCAATGGCGGCTTCTAAGACTCTAAACACGTGACGATAAATGGGTTCGTTTGGAGTTTTTACCATAACATTAAACAAGTATTCACCATTAGGACTGAGCGCTTTGTAGATCTCCGTTAACACCTTGCCCGGATCAGAAATATATTGGAAAACATGTGTTGATACTATCTTATCTGCATCGGACACGACATCGGATAACTCTTCTGCAGAAGCAGTTGTAAATTCAACATCGGGCAATTTCTCTCTGGCATGTTGCAACATGGCTTCTGAGGAATCAACGCCGATAATTCTTCGAGAATTTCTTTCAAGAAGTCTTTGTGTCGCTATTCCTGTACCACAGCCAAGGTCGACTATAAAGTCGCGGGGTGAAAACGTGGTCAGATTGAGCAGGAAATCTATGTCCGCATTATAATGCGCCATACTTTTTCCAAAAATGGCAGCTGCACTCGCATCATAATTTCGAGCAAAAGATTCATCCTTGTATATGTCTGCAGTTCCATCTCCTGATATTATCTTCTCGTATATCTTTGTGTCCATCGGGTTACTTTTGGGATTGCCCCTATTTAAACCTTTCTTATGTTACTACTAAAAAGGTACTAAAAACCGAAAGATTTATAAAGGGGTTTTCCGTCGATAATTGTATGGAAAACGGATAATTCCAGGGGTAAAAATAAGCGTAAGCTTTATAAGTAACCCCCTGTTCCGGGATAATCCGCTTTATCAACTCCATACATTCTCGCTTTACAAGTCGCTGACGCGATTTGGAGAGACTAACTATGTGTGCTCAATAGCCATATTGAGCATGAAAAAGGCATTAAGTAATCTTTGCGACCAATCGAGTTCCCGTTGATCCTGCGGGAGATTGCCGCTATTTGAGTGGGACTAAGCCATGCAAGTCGGAGGGCTTCTTCGGAAGCACAGGCAAACTGCTCAGTAACACGTCAATAATCTGCCCTTAGGTCTGGAATAACCTCGGGAAACTGAGGCTAAAGCCGGATAGGTAAAGGGACCTGGAATGCCCCTTTACCGAAAGGCAACGCCTAAGGATGAGTTGGCGGCCGATTAGGCTGTTGGTGGGGTAAAGGCCCACCAAACCGACGATCGGTAGGGGCCTTGGAAGAGGG
>JBHIBX010000266.1:0-2105 GCA_046759285.1 Candidatus Omnitrophota bacterium | reverse complement strand
CTTTCCCTTCAATTTTTCGTCATATTGCAACTCCACGCCTTCAAGGCCTTCGTTGTCAATACCCGCAAATCCGATCACGTGAGCGGCCATAGCATCGTTAGGATAGCTTCTTTTGCTTTCCTCAAGGAAATATATGCCTTTTAGATCCAGCTCCCTTACCCTTTCGGCGGTTTTTTCATCCACTTTCCTTTTAAGCCATACGAATGACTTTTCTTTATTAAACTTTTCCAGCAGTATCTCACTGTCCACATCCAGTATGCCCGCAAGCATGCTGGAGGCGCGCTCTTTATCTTCAACGGCGCGAGGATCGGCATAAACGCTCGGAACATCAAGGCTTATTGCCAGGGGCTCCATATTGCAGTCGTATAAAGCGCCCCTGCGGGGGTCGACTTTCAGGACCCTGTTATGTTGTTCGGTGGCCATATCCGAAAATCTTTGATAACCGAGGATCTGCAGAAAAAAAAGTCTAAAAAAAAGTGATAAGAGAAAGGACATCAAAAGAAAAAGCACAAGATATCGGCGTGCCTTGAACATATTTCCTCGCTATGGGTCTTAATTAGATCAGTTGGGGCTCGCTTCGGCATTCACCGTGAAAAAATCAAAAAAGCGTCCGATAAAGCTCTCGGCCCTCTTTTCCCTGACTAGGTCGGCGCGACTTATCCTGTATTTACGGTGAGTGTTCTGCCTTGCCATATCGCCGGCAAATTCTATCTTCTCGTTACCCATTGAAGCGAGCAAACTCCTGGGGGATTCGAGCTTGAAGAGATTATACATTAATTTCGAATTCTGGTCAACGAGGAGGGACAGGCGATCCCTGTTTTCCTGAAGATCATATCCTGTTTTGACGATCTCGACGCGCTGGTGGACGTATCCAACAGCCATTATCGTCACAAGGAATCCTGTAAAAACCGATCTATATACACTCATTGTGTTCTTTCCGCTACGCGCAACTTCGCGCTTCTCGACCTCGGGTTCTCCCGGACCTCCTCTTTTGCCGGAGTCACCGGTTTTTTTGTCAGAACGCTGAGCGCCCCGGACCTTTTCATATCTCTGAACATGTTTTTAACGATGCGATCCTCAAGAGAATGAAATGAAATAACGCATATTCTCGCCCCCGCTCGCAAATAAGGAACCGTCTTCTCGATCGCCTCTTTCAGCGCGCCAAGCTCATCGTTGGTATATATTCTTATTGCCTGGAACGTCCTTGCCGCGGGATGAAGCCTCTGGCTTCTGTACTTCTTGCCGATCGCGCCCACTATAATGTCTACAAGTTCGCCCGTGGTCTGGATCTTTCTTTTCTTTCTCGCGGAACAAATGGCGCCTGCCACAAGCTTCGCGTGTCTTTCTTCCCCGTATTCTTTTACAATAAGAGCCAGCTCTTCCCGGCCGAACCTGTTCACTACTTCAGCCGCTGACAACTCCTTGCGCTGATCAAACCTCATGTCCAGCGGCCCGTCCTTCAGGAAACTGAAACCCCGGCATTCGTCTTCTACCTGAAAGGATGATATACCAAGATCGAAAACTGCCCCATCGATCGCCGTGATGCCCAATGTTTCAAGGACCCTTTCAACGTCCCTGAAGTCTTCATTTACATAAGTTACTGTATCCTTAAAGTCCCGTAACGCTTCCTGGGCCCTTTTTATGGCCTCCGGGTCCCTGTCCATCGCTATAAGACGTCCTCCCGGAAGTATCTTGCCCAGGATCTCTTTCGCGTGACCTCCGCCCCCCAGAGTCGCGTCAAGAATCACATCACCGTGCTCCGGGTCCAGACTCTCGATTGTCTCCCTTAAAAGCACCGGATAATGCAACTATATCCCCTTAAAGTAGATCTTTGAGCGTGTAAAACTTCCTCTTTCCCGCTCCCGATGAAGAGATCTCGAACCTCTTGACTCCCAAATGCTCGATGCCGGACGGCAACGCCCTCGCCTTCTTGATCCTCTCCACCATGTTCACGCAATTGATAAACTCGACCTTTTTCTTATTAAATTTAATAGCGTATCGCCTGTACATCGCTCTCTCCTTTTATTCGAGATCCATTAAGCGTTCGGCAGTCTCTTCATAACCTTGTTTCGAAGATTTATAAAACTCTATCCACTTTTTCTTAT
>JBHIBX010000265.1:0-2112 GCA_046759285.1 Candidatus Omnitrophota bacterium | reverse complement strand
CAATTGATGTAATACAAAAAGGCAAAGGCATTTATTATTCTGAAGACGAAAAGGGAGATAGGACACTGTTACTACTTGCAAGAGAGGCAATAAACAAATTGATTTCAGACACACCTCGTATTGACAGGGAAAGTTTAAAAAAGATCTCCAAAATTTACGCGACAATAGAATCTAATTTCATGCTAGCGCGTTTCAAAGGCAAAATAACCATGGGAGATATCGTCACTATGGCGAACAAAATAAATGACTACGCGGCGAATAACCCCAGGTTCAAGTGGACAGATCATGAAGGGCGGAATATATGTAAGCTTATAGACATATACCTGAGGACAATAGGCAATAGGAGAGAGATATACCAGAACATATGGGACGCTTTAAAAGCCGAGATACATGGTCGGTTTAAGGAATGGAAATATGAGAGTGAAGATTATAAATCTACGCTTGATGAGATAGCAAAGATCGAATCAGAAGGTCTCCAGGGAAAAGAAGAGGAAATAAAATTTAAAGTCCAGAAGGTGGTCGAGCGAATTAAGAGATGGGAAGAGACTATCAGGCATACAGTTGTCGAAGGGGATGAAGAATTTACTGCCGAATTCACAGATGATTTCTATACCCTTTTTAATATAGGTAACTCGGAAAAATTCAGCGCTTGCCAGGATTGTACGTACGGCAGCGATTTGAATAGGGGGCTTGTAGGGTATCTGGTCAACGGAACAAATAAAGCGGTAGTTCTTCTAGATAAGAACAGGAGAGTTATTACCAGAAGGATCGTAAGGCTAAGGATACTCGAGGATGATGAGGGAAATGAGCAGCCCGTGATATTTGTGGAAGAAAGCACACAGTTCAACACGCAGGGAATAGACAAGCTCTACGGCATTCTGGATATTTTATCCCAGAAAACAGGCCTTCCTGTTGTTGTCGCGCCGTACAGGCCTGCAAGTTCTGATAACGTGCAGAAGGGGAAAAAGAAACGGTTTATGAAGATGGGCCTTTTCCGGGGAAGATCAACTTACGACTATTCGGATTGGTACGGAGGGTCGTTGCATATAACAGAGAACAGATCGATCGTGTGGGACACGGCTAGAGAGCTGATAGTAAGGCCAAGAAAAGATGTTCCGGAAGACCAGATCGAACAAGAAATCCGAAGGATTGAAGGGTTGTTTGGATTGAAGAACGCCACTCAGTCATCATCGCCCCTTTCAGACGAGGGCCGGGAGCACGATCTTGGCGCTCAGGTTTCAAACCTCCAGAAGCTCAACAGGTTCCTAAAGATCCTCCGCCTTTTAAAGAACAATAATGAGCTATTGCAGGATGCATCGGATAGAAACATCGTTGAGTGGGTTATCGAATATCTCGACAAAGAGGGACTGATCGAGGAGACTGCTTACAGTCGCGGCGAAAGAATAATCAAGATCAAACACGAGGCAAAAGAAACCCGTATAGGAAAAGCCATAGAGAGATGGGCAATAAACCCCGAAGGCGGAATCAAGGCGATAAACTTCCTGGGCACGGACGGGGTTTGGACAGTGCTTGGTTTTGCGTCAGAATTAAACGACCCCGATACGCTTGAACACGAAAGAAAAGAGATCGCTTTCAGAAAACAGGGGTACACCTGGCAGCAGGCGCATGAGAGGGTTGAAAAAGGACAGAATCCATATGGAGAAATAAAGAGCAGAAGCGAAAGAAGGATACCCGATGTAGAGAGAATTGCATTGCCCCGGGAAGCCGACGCCCAGATCGGCGCGGATATTACCCCTGCGGTCAGCGCCGGAACAGGCCAGGAGGAGACAGAGTTAAGCGCCGATGAGGTTGTGGTCGATGAACTTAAAAAGGCGATAGGGGAAAGGGGTGGAAAAATAACGTTCCGCGATTTTATGAGATCATGTCTTGGTCATGGGAAAGATGCAGGTTATTACACATCAGGAGTCGTCAAGATCGGAGACGGCAAAAAGGAAAGAGGACATTTCGTTACGTATACCGAGAAAGTGTCTCCGTATTTTGGGAAAGCTATAACGGTCCAGCTTTTCGAGATGTGGACCAACATGGGCAGCCCTGATGATTTCCGAGTGGTTGAAATGGGCGCAGGCAATGGGACGCTTGCAAGGGACATCC
>JBHIBX010000264.1:0-2114 GCA_046759285.1 Candidatus Omnitrophota bacterium | reverse complement strand
ACATCCATCATTTCTCTAGCTGCAGCATTATCCAGATATTTCTTAACCAAAGGGCTGTCATCCGGGGCTTCAGTCCATTTTTTATCCATACCTAAAAGAAAAATTCGGACAGCTTCAGCATCCATGGTTTTATGCATTAAATTGCTTTCTCTGATTGCGGCCCTCCATATCTTATCAGATATATATGCCTTTACATTTTCCAACTCTTCATGGATCGCCATGTTAATAATCTCTGCTAACAGCCGAGCCTCTCTTTTATGCTCTCGCCCGATAGTATTACGCAGTAAATTGAATGACCATAAATAACCTAAAGTGACGCCAATGAGCACAATAAGTACTGCAATCATTAAAAACATAAGATTTATTTTGCGTCTAATGCCGCCTCTTCGCCTCATCTCGCTCATATTCTTTCCTCAAGCTTTTTTTTCAACTCTTCCACTTTTTGCTTAAGTTCCAATATGCGTTCTTCTCTGCCGAAACTGGCTTCATAAAACGTTTTGAGCCTTTGCAGATCTTTCTTTTCCCGTTCCTCAGCTTTCTTGCGCTCGGTGATATCCCTGCAAATCGCTCTCGCAGCAATTACTTTTTTTCCCATAACTTGCGGAACTACGTTTACTTCAACGTTTATTTTCTTCCCCTCTTTTGTTATTTTAGCGGTCTCGTATTTGTTTATTTCCTCGCCTTGGAGAATTTTTTCCAGGGCTTTTTTTGTGACCTCCCGGTAATCGGGATGTATTACTTCCAATAAAGGTTTCCCAAAATATTCCTCTTTAGAATAACCCATAGTCTTAAGCTCTATTTTGTTAGCATCGGATATTTTACCGTTTACGTCCACAATATGTATCATATCAAGGGCTTCATCAAAGAGGCTTCTATATTTCCTCTCGCTTTCTTTTACAGCCTTTTCCGCCAAGGTTTTTTCCTCTGCCATCTTTTTTCTTTCCATCGCACCTTTTATCGCGGGTACAAGGCGGACAAGATGTTCTTTTATAACATAATCCCATGCTCCGGCTTTTATACATTCAGCTGCCACTTCTTCGCTTAATGATCCGGTAACGATAATAAAAGGGATCATGGGAGCTTGCTTTTTTACTATCTCGATGGCTCTCATCCCATCAAAAGTGGGCAACTTATAGTCTGAAAGGATTATATCCGGCGCGAAGTCTTCTATCTCCTTGATGAAGTCCTCTTCTGTCTCTACGCGCTTCGAGACAAACTCCATTTTTTCCTTTTTCAGCTCGCGTTCCATCAGTTCCGCATCCGTGGGATTGTCTTCGAGTATAAGTATGCGCAATTTTTCGGCCATGTGGCACCCCTTTCAGCTTTAAGCTTTAACGCTCCGGCAGCTTATTCAAAAGCAGCCAGTAAAGCCCGAGTTCCGAAACCGTACTAAGAAACTTGTCAAAATCAACCGGTTTCTGGATGTAGCTGTTTACGCCAAGTTTATAGCTCTCTACCATATCTTTTTCTTCTTTCGAAGATGTTAATACGACTACGGGAATAATTTTTGTCGTTTCGTTAGATTTCATTTCCCGGAGCACTTCCAATCCGCTCACCTTGGGAAGCTTTAAGTCAAGAAGCACGAGCTTTGGAATGCCGTTTATATCGGCATATTTGCCCTTGCAAAAGACATAGTCAAGGGCTTCCTCGCCGTCCTTCACGGTATAAACCTTATTGGCAAGATTATGCTTCTTAAGCGCCCTCAATGTGAGTTCCACATCGGCGGGATTGTCTTCTACAAGCAAAATCTCTACTGCTTCCCTTTCCATGATTTACCTCCTCGTTATTTCTTCGGTAAGCTAAAGTAAAAAGTAGCCCCTTTGCCTAATTCGCTTTCCGCCCACACTTCTCCGCCATGTTTGGCAATAATCCGCTTGATATTCGCCAGGCCTATGCCTGTCCCCTCGAATTCCTCCGCTCGATGCAGGCGCTGAAAAACGTTGAACAATTTATCCTTATACTTCGCATCAAATCCAACACCGTTATCTTTCACATAATAAATAATCTTTTCTTTCTCTGTTTTGCTTCCCACCTCGATGACTGCTTCTTTTTTGGGACGCGTGAATTTTATGGCATTGGACAGAATATTGATAACTACCTGCATGATTCGGTCC
>JBHIBX010000263.1:0-2118 GCA_046759285.1 Candidatus Omnitrophota bacterium | reverse complement strand
ATTTCCTCGCCCTTGAAGATAACCTCAAAAACCGCATAGTGGGACAGGAGGATTCACTTTCAGCCGTGAGCAGTGTGGTCAGAGTTGCCAAGGCAGGCATCAAGCCCCCTAAAGCGCCCCTGGGAGCGTTTGTTTTCGCCGGACCTACTGGGGTAGGTAAGACACAGACCGCTCAAACACTTGCCGATACACTGGGCATGAAAATGCTCCGTATAGATATGAGCGAATATAAGACCAGGGAAGATCTCTCCCGCCTCATAGGCGCTCCGCCGGGATTTGTAGGATACGATGAGGGGGAGGGGTACCTCTTCGAGCATATGAAAAAATACCCGAAAACTGTCATCGTCTTTGACGAAATAGATAAGGCCTCCCCGGATGTAATGAACATATTGCTACAGGTGATGGAAGACGGCCGGCTTACTTCAAATCGAGGTGATACCGTGAAGTTCAATGAATCTGTTATCATCCTTACCACAAACCTGGGCATGAAAGATATGGTAATAGAGGGCGGTAGGCCTCATCCCGTATCGTTATATCCGGAAATGGAAGAAGCCGTTAAAAGCGGAGATCCGGAAAAAATTAAAGCATTTGTAGAAAAAATGAATACCTCGGTCATTAAAGCCGTAAAAAGGTTTTTCAGGCCCGAATTCCTGAACCGCCTTGACGGCGTGCTGGTATTTAACCCGCTTCCCCTGGACTCGCTTACAAAGATAGTCGAACTCTTTTTGTCTGAAACAATAGACCGTTTCAAGGACAGACAGGGAATAAACCTCGTAGTCGGCCGGAGTGATGAAGAAAGGCACGCGATTAACAAGATCCTTGCCGAAAAAGGATACATAGCCGAATACGGCGCGCGTCCTATGGCAGAAGCGGTAAAAAGGCATTTTGAGAACCCGCTTTCGGCCTACAGGACACAAAATATGGCCTCTATAAGAAGAGACGACACAATAACGGCAAAGCTGGAAAAAGGAAAGATTGTTTTTGAACATAAAAAGAGCGAAGAAGAGCAAAAAGTCGAAGAACTGAACGAGCAGGACAGAACTGCAATAAAGGGTATTGCCGACCGCTTTCAGGAAAGACCTGACGAAGCGATCACAATAGGCGACCTGGAAGAGATCTTCGGTTTAAGAAAAGAAGTCGAGATAGGTGCCGGCAAAATGATCGATGCCGCGAAACTGACTGATAGTTATGTATTAACCGGCCCCGATTTTCGCAAAAAAGATAAAGAAGCGAATAAGGGAAGAAAAGCGATCGTTGCCAAAGTCCCGGACGAGAAAAAGAAAGCGCTGGATAGCTGGATAAAAGAAACCGTCCGGGTCACAAAAAGGGCTAATTTTGAGTCTTTCCTTTACGAAAAAGACAGAATGGTCATAAAAGACTACTGGGAAGCCCTCCCGGAAATCCTTTCCGGGCGCATCAAGGAAGCACAGGAGGCCGGAAAACTGGTCAGATTAGCTGCGGGGCAAAGCGATGGTAGCTTACGTATAGCTATCGGTTACAATTCCGGATTCAGCAAATTCCTCCAGCGGCACATTTTTGCGACAGAATACGAAAATGCAGAAGAGATAGAAAAAACAGCGCCCCGCGCTCTCCAGGGATTCCTTAAAGCAAAACTCGAGCTTGAATCCACCGGCATAGAAACGAACTTCTACCAGGAAGAAGGCATGACATGGTTCTGGGTAGAAATTCCGGTTGAGAAGGCCGAAGCCCCAGAAGAAGCAGCTCCCAAAACAGAGTCGGCTGAACGGCCAACCGGCGCACAGCCCCCAATATCAGATAAGGAATACCTTGATCTTTATACCTACCTTGCCGAAATAGACAGAAAACTCGCAAAGTGGGACAGGGCAAAAGCAGAGACAGAACCTACAGAAACAATCAAAGATGCGATCGAGCAAGCCGAAGGAATATACGCGCTCAGGTTTATAAGCGACAGAAAAGCGGTAGAAGATAGACTGATAAAATTCTTTGATTCACTACCACCTAATCTTCTGAACACAAGGGCAGCGATAACTGCTTGCGGTGTAATATATGACCTAAAAATAACAGGCGAAGCAGAGAGCAAGGCGCGTGCGTTTCTCGCTGGTACCTGGGCCGGAATGCCGGAAGGGTTTTTTGAAA
>JBHIBX010000262.1:0-2120 GCA_046759285.1 Candidatus Omnitrophota bacterium | reverse complement strand
TTTATAAAGAATATCTTTACGAAGTGAACATTCTATATTATAATAATATGCACCATGGAGAAAGAGTCTTTTTTACAGAAACTGAATAAGCAAAAAATATCATACCTATTTATAGTCCTCCCGGCTATATTATTCTTTATCTTTCAACTCGCTCCCGTATTCATATCTTTCTTCTGGTCATTTACAAGCTACAATGTGGTTCATTCCCCGAAGTTCGTGGGGCTGGCGAATTACAAAAACGTCCTTTTTAACGATCCACTTTTCTGGAAGGCCATGGGCAATACCGTTTTGTACGTTTTAGGGGTCGTTCCCATAGGCATATGCATTTCGCTTCTTCTTGCCGTCGCCATTGACCAGAAGATCAACTTCAAGAACTTTTTCAAATCGTTTTTTTTCCTACCCACGGTCACGGCGATCGTCGCTGTATCCGTAATATGGAAGTGGCTTTACGCGGGACAAAAATACGGCCTTTTTAACTACTTTATAATGAAACTGGGGTTCCAGCCGGTCGACTGGCTGGCAAGCCCGACATGGACGCTTCCGTCCATAATGATCATGTCCATATGGGCCGGCCTCGGGTATAATATGATACTTTTCCTGGCGGGGCTTCAAACGATACCCCACGTGATGTATGAGGCCGCGGAGATGGACGGAGCGGGTTTCTGGAGAAAATTTTTTCATGTGACGCTTCCTCTTCTCAGGCCCACGATCGTATTCGTGACCATGATGAGTTTCATTTTCAGTTTTCAGGTATTTGAACAGGTATATATCATGACAGGGGGGCAGGCAGGCATAGGTGGCGTTTTAAATTCTGCGCTCACAATAGTCGCCTATCTATATGATAAGGGTTTTCAGAAGTTCGAGATGGGATACGCTTCGGCTCTGGCGTATATCATCTTTCTGTGCATATTTGCGCTGACACTGATCAATAAGCACTTTATGAAGAGTCGCGTTGATTATTAATAGAAGGGAGCAAAGGTACGATCATGGCTGAACGTGAAATCAGCATCAGAAAAGATCCGCTGACCATAAAAATGTTCGTGTACATTTTTCTGATAGCGGGCTGTGTCACCATGGCCGTGCCTTACGTGTGGATGTTTGTAACCTCCATCAAACCCCTTTCCGAAATACAGTCCTATCCGCCGAGTTTTCTGGTTAAAAATCCGACCATAGAACCCTACAAGGACCTCTTCAGCATGGTCCCCATGCTGAGGTATCTCTTTAACAGTCTTTTTGTCGCGGGTTGTATAACTTTATTCAACGTTTTTGCGACGTCACTTGCCGGTTACGCTTTCGCGAAACATAAGTTCTGGGGCAGGGACAAGCTCTTTTTTATATTTCTGGCGTCTTTGATGATCCCCTGGCAGGTCAACATCATCCCCGGATTCGTCATTGTAAAGAACCTGGGGTGGCTTAATACCTATAAAGGTCTTATTATTCCCGCTATGGCATGGTGTGCGTTCGGGATATTTCTTAACAGGCAGTATATTTACAGTATCCCGGATGATCTTATAGATGCCGCCAGGATAGACGGCTGCAGTGAATTCATGATATACCGTAAAGTTATATTACCTTTGATAAAACCGGTTATTGCGACGCTTGCGATATTTACTTTTCTACAGCAGTGGAATAATTTTGTCTGGCCGTTGGTGATAATCCATACCAGCAACATGAGGACGATACCCCTGGCTCTTGCGGTTCTTACGGGCCAATTCGGCGCGAATTTTGGGATGGTCATGGCAGGAGCCGTGGTTGCTACACTTCCGATGCTGGTCATATATCTCTTGTTCCAGAAAAATATCATAAAAGGCGTGGCAATGACGGGACTTAAGGGATAGAAGAAGAAAGGTGAGAATGAAAAAAGCTATGAAATTACATTTTTTGTTACTGATTCTGACGCTGCTGACTGTTTCTGGCTGTGCGGTTGAGCAGGGAGAAGAAAGCGCCAAGCCGACCCCGGAAGAAATTATTACTATAGAAAAGGTCAAGGTTGAGGCGTCCGAAGATGACCCCTTGATGTATCTTGAAGTCGTTGATGCCGAAGCCTCAAGCTTTGACGAGACGCCCGACTGGGCTCCCGAGCCGAACCCGATGGCTCCGGTTGATGGTGATATGCTTAC
>JBHIBX010000261.1:0-2121 GCA_046759285.1 Candidatus Omnitrophota bacterium | reverse complement strand
TCAAGAAACTGATGTAACCGGGGTCATACGCCGACAAAGGAAGAACATCGCCAGCGGGAGTCTTTGCGTAAACCTTATCTGCTATATCTGCTATAATAGGGTCGGTCAGGCCTCTGGGGTCCAGATAATAATAATTAAAATCCATTAATACACCACCAGATGCGTATTCTCTTTCATAACCCCTTTTGTGCACAGCCTCTACAGGAACTGGCGGAGAAGCTCTGGAAAAATCTTTTTCCGACGTTACATTTTCTATTTGCTGAAGGGCTTTATCATTGCCCCCTAAATATTCTCCTACAAAATCAATAATTGCAGCTTGATTTACCTTCTTGCCGAACCTGTTCTTCTTTCCAAGCCATCTTATTGTGTCAATATCCAATAAACCAATTTTCCCGAAAACAGGTTCTTTATGTGTCTTCCAGAAATCTTCAAGCGCTTTAACGACATCCACCTCTCCGTTAGCATCCTTATAAGCTGGATCTGTTATAAGCTCGTTAAAAAGTTCAATATCGCCTTTTACCCCACGACTTGGATCACCTTCAAACTGAGATCGCATATAAACACCACTTGTACCTGAACGCGCAGCCATTCCTATACCATACTCCAAGAGCACTAAAAACGAACGATCGACATTTAACCTTTTCTTTAATTCAAACGGTCTACGCTGGCTTGCGCCCTTAAAGTAGCTTCTTGCCAGCATTTTAAATAATATTTTTTCTTCCTTAGGTCCCTTATATACTTTGGTAAAATAGTCGTCGACCAATTTTTCACCACTTAAGTTGTGTCTCGCGCCATAAGCTTCTATCTGATCTATCAAACTTTTCATATCCTGAGCCCTCTTTGCTCTGACCTCTGCCAATCTAATGCCATTTATCCCAAATATAGAAAGTTTGGCAAGTTTTCTAATTAATAATCTGACAAAACGAGGCTGATCGTCCCGTGCGCGCTGAACCATCGTAGGATTAAGAAAATCAGAAAATATCCATCTAAGCGCTCCGAGCCTCTCCTCATTTAAATTACCCCTTAGCCAACTTTTGACCGGGTCTTGAAGGATCCCCATTCCGCGTGTATCACTTCTGGTCAAAAGGGCGGTCTCAAAATTTTCCCAGTATTCTGGGTCATCTACACTTATGGTTCCTAAAACTTCCACAAAATGGTCGGTTAAAAGAACAGCCGACTCCCCAAGTCTTGCAGCAAAGATCGCGTCTACTTCACTCCAGGGTTCACTCATGGTCCCATCCCGATATCTTTGTATCATATTAACCATTTCCTGTCGCGCGGGAGTTCCTCTCTTTCCCAGTATCATTTCTGCTATTCCAGCTTCAACCAATATATCCAGGTAATCGTTTATCCTCTCTTCTGTTACGACATCAGTCGCTGAATATGTGAACCCTAAACTTGACTGCATTATTCCTGCATAAATGTAATATATTACCTCATTGTACGGAATGTCTGATAGATCGTATATCCTGTCCATATCAAAGACTCTTGGGATAACGCCGTCCCAATTTACACTCTTCCAGTCAATTTCAAGCTCGCCGCGTGCATTTCTTCTTACAGGAAGATCTAAATCCTTAAGTTTTTGCGGGTCGGCCGTATAATTATCATTTTTTGCGTCAATATCCGTGATACCTATTTCACGCATTCTTCGCATATGTTCTACTTTACCTTTCATAAAAACTAATGTGTTCAGATAATCTCTATACAAATCCCTATAACCGACATGTTCCATAACTTTTCTTTCGACTATGCCTGTCAGTATCGGATCATCCGCAAAGCCAAGCGAGATGGCAAGATCCCACAATTGTACAAGTGAATCTTCATCTTCTACTAAAGCATAAAGGGTAGGCTCCGGAAGAGTATCAAGAAATTGCCTCAATTTAAGTTTAAGAATAGGCTCTGCTGATTTCCGCCTGACGCTTGTTTTTGGCGTGCTATACCAGGTAAATATATCGTCCAGCTGTTCCCTGGCAAGAGGAATTGACGGATGGTTAGCTGGTATGTTAACTGCCGTACCAACAAGCCTATTTATCTCTGCATACAGATCGGTATCATCTTTTTCTACGTCTGCAAGCCATCCTATATCTATGTCTCCCGGCTCCGCAAAATCCTCGCCGATTC
>JBHIBX010000260.1:0-2122 GCA_046759285.1 Candidatus Omnitrophota bacterium | reverse complement strand
GCCGGGATGGGAGAAGTTCTTAGATGCTGACTTTATACAAAGCCCTGAAGGAAACTTCGGGGCTTTTTTTATGAAATTAAATACGATCGAAGAAGTAATCAAAGATATCCGCAAGGGCAAGATGGTTGTGGTCGTCGATGATCCCGCAAGGGAAAACGAGGGCGACCTCATCGTCTCAGCCGCGCGGATCACTCCCGAAAAGGTAAATTTCATGGCGAAACACGGAAGGGGCCTTATCTGTGTTCCCGTGGAAGACAAGATAGCGGAAAACTAGGTCTGCACCTCATGTCGCAGGACGTCCAGGACCCCTTTAAGACCGCATGGTCGGTATCGGTTGACGCGCGGAAAGGGATAACGACGGGCATATCCGCCCATGACCGCGCCCGGACGATAAAACTCCTTGCCGATCCAAGATCCACGATCAATGATTTTGCTAAACCCGGCCATCTTTTTCCGCTCAGGGCCCGGGAGGGCGGCGTGCTTGTGCGCGCGGGCCATACCGAGGCGTGCGTGGACCTCATGAAGCTTGCGGAGGAGGCCCCGATAGGGGTCATTTGCGAGATAATGAACGAAGACGGGACAATGGCCCGGATGCCGGATCTGGTGAAGTTTGCCGAAGAGCATGAACTTAAGATATGCGCTATCGAGGATCTTATTCGCTACAGGAGGAAGAAAGAGAACCTTATTGTAAAGATAGCTGAAGCCGAACTACCTACGCCTTACGGCGGATTTACTTTGCACGCCTACAGGTCGATGATAGATGATTACCAGCATCTTGCTCTTGTGAAAGGTGACATAACAAAGGGAGAAGTGACGGTAAGGGTCCATTCCCAATGTCTCACCGGAGATGTATTTCGTTCGCTTCGCTGCGATTGCGGAGAACAGCTCGATACCGCGATGCGGTATATTTCGGAAAAGGGTAAAGGCGTCATCTTGTACCTTTCCCAGGAGGGAAGGGGAATAGGCATATTGAACAAGATAAAGGCTTATCAGCTGCAGGACGAGGGCTTTGATACTGTGGAGGCGAACGAGAAACTGGGGTTTAAGGCGGATCTGAGGGATTACGGCATTGGCGCCCAGATTCTGGTGGCTCTCGGCCTTAAAAGGATAAAGCTTTTAACAAATAACCCGAGGAAGATAGTGGGGCTGGAAGGCTATGGCCTGAAGATCGTGGACAGGGTCCCGCTTGAAATAAAACCGAAAGGAAGAAACAAAACTTATCTCAAGACAAAAAAACGGAAATTAGGGCACGATTTGAAACACGTTTAATTTAAAGGAGGTAGAGATGGTAGTAAGCAAACTGATCAAAGGAGACCTGATAGCAAAAGGCAAGAAGTTCGGCATCGCGGTTTCGAGATTCAACGAATTTGTGTCTTCGAAACTGGTTGACGGCGCCGTTGACGCTCTTGCCAGGCACGGGGCGAAGGAGACCGACCTGTCAGTTGTGTGGGTTCCCGGCTCGTTCGAGTTGCCGATAATCGCTCAGAAGATGACTTCCTCGGGCAAATATGATGCTGTTATTTGTCTGGGTGTGATCATCCGGGGCGATACTCCGCATTTTGAGTTTATCGCGAGTGAAACAGCGAAAGGGATCGCCAAAGTAGCGATGGACAGCGATGTTCCTTGTGTCTTTGGCGTTGTTACAGCGGACACCCTTGAGCAGGCTATTGACAGGGCCGGCACAAAAAGCGGAAACAAGGGCAGAGATGCAGCCTTGAGTGCTATTGAGATGTCCAGCCTTTATGCTGAAATAAAATAAGGGAGAGAAATGAGAAAGAGGACTTTATCGCGTGAAATAGCGCTGAAGATCCTTTACGCTTGGGATATATCGAATGAACCCATGGATGAAGTGCACGGCAAATTCTGGGAAAATAACGATACATCCGGCGAGAACGTGAAGGAATTTTCAGATTTTCTTGTTTTCGGAGTGGAAGCTAACCTTGAAAAGCTCGATGACATGATCACGAAGCATGCCACCAACTGGAAACTTGACCGTATGGCGACAATAGACAGGAACGTTTTAAGGATCGCTTCGTTTGAATTGCTTTTTGCCTCCGAGATCCCTCCAAAAGTAGCGATCAATGAAGCAATAGAGATGGCAAAGAAGTACGGCGATAAGGAT
>JBHIBX010000259.1:0-2178 GCA_046759285.1 Candidatus Omnitrophota bacterium | reverse complement strand
GTGCTTGCTACGCAGAATCCGATCGAACAGGAGGGAACTTATCCTCTTCCGGAAGCCCAGGTGGACCGTTTCATGCTCAAAATAAACATCGGGTACCCGAACAAAGAGGAAGAGCATAAAATATTGAAACGCATGGCGTTTACCGATAAAAAGATAGAGGTCTCGCCCGTGGTCTCACCAAAGAGGATAATCGAGGTAAGGAATATTATAAACGAGATCTATCTGGACGAAAAGATCGAAAAGTACATCATAGACATTGTTTTTGCCACGCGCGAGCCGCAGAATTACGGTCTTGAAGACCTTGTGGGGCTGATCGAATATGGAGCCTCCCCCCGCGCCAGCATCTATCTTACCGTAGCCGCAAAAGCATACGCTTTTATCCAGCGACGCGGATACGTCACTCCCCAGGATGTTAAATCTATCGGCGCGGATATATTGCGCCATAGGATCATCCCGAGCTACGAAGCGGAAGCTGAAGACAAGACATCCGAGGATATCATCAAGAGAGTGTTTGAAGAAGTTGAAGTTCCATGATCCCAAAAGAGATAATCAGGAAAATACGGCGGATACAGATAACCACCTCTCGCAAGGTAACTGATGTTTTCGCGGGACAGTACCAGAGCGTGTTTAAAGGCCTCGGTATAGAATTCGACGAAGTCCGTGAATATTTTCCGGGGGACGATATCCGGTCGATCGACTGGAACGTCACGGCCCGCATGGGCCATCCTTACGTAAAGAAATTCGTCGAAGAGAGACAGCTTACGATCATGATACTTCTGGACGTTTCGCTTTCCTGCCGTTTCGGCACGGCGGGCTCCATCAAAAGCGACCTCGCAGCAGAGATCTGTTCGGTCATCGCCTTTTCCGCCATCCAGAATAGCGATAAAGTAGGGATGCTCACCTTTACCGATCGGGTGGAAAAGTTCATACCTCCGCACAAAGGCGTCCGTCACGTTTTACGCGTAATACGTGAAGCGCTTTACAATGAGCCCTCAGGATACAAGACGGATCTAAACGGCGTTCTCGAACACCTGAACAGGGTAACGAGGCGGCAGACGATTACTTTTATAATTTCCGATTTTTTTACGACGGACTTCAAAAAGACACTGTCTATAACAAACAAGCGTCACGATGTCATCGCGGTGAGCATAACCGATCCTGCTGAACTGGAGCTTCCCCCTTCAGGCATCGTGAAGCTTCATGATGCGGAAACGGGAGAACCCTATGTTGTTGATACCTCGGATCCGGCTGTCCGCCGCTCTTTTGAAGAGAAAGCGAGTCGTTTGATGGCGGAGCGCAAAGAACTGTTTAATTCCACGAAAGTGGATAATATCGATATAAGGACGGATCAATCATATGTTGAGCCGCTGATAAAGTTTTTCAGAATGAGAGAAAGGCGGCTCGCCCGGAGATGAAAAATATCTTACCTGCAATAATATTGGTCAGCGTATTAGCCTGCGCCATATCCTCGGCCGACGATAAAGATCAGCCTATCAAAGTAACCGCCAAAGTCGATAAAGACAAAGTGAATATCGGCGACAGAATAAAACTCGATATTTCAGTTAAGAACACCTCCGGGAAAGAGATCGCATTTCCTGAACCGTCGAAAAATCTGGGAGAATTTTCTGTTCTTGATTCGCATCCATCTAAAGAGGGCCGGGTATATGTGCTGAGCATATATACAACCGGAACTCATGTGATCCCACCGGTTACTGTAGAGTATCGGACCAGCGGCGAAGAAGAGTGGCAGGCTAAGGTAGGTCCACAAGTGCCTATTGAGGTTTTAAGCGTTCTGACAGGAGAGGATACCGACATAAAGGACCTAAAGGGACTGGCCGCTATTCAGAGGGGCGTTTTTGGTCTTTTTCTGACCTTGGTGATAATAGCAGCTTTAGCTGTTTTGGCGTTTTTCATCTGGCGCAAGCGAACGGCTCAGACCTTTCCCGGAGAAATAAAGCCCAAGCCGGCACATGTGATAGCTTGTGAGGAACTGAGCGAACTTAGAGCAATGGACCTTCCGGGAAAAGGGCAGGTAAAGGAGTACTACATCCGGCTTTCTGATATTGTCAGACACTACCTTGAGAACCGGTTCTTGTACCGCGCGCCCGAGATGACGACGGAGGAATTCCTTAATGTCATTAAGGATTCCAAAGAATTTGGGGGAGAACTTAGAGATCT
>JBHIBX010000258.1:0-2206 GCA_046759285.1 Candidatus Omnitrophota bacterium | reverse complement strand
TATAGCCCGGAACTGCCAGGCATCCCAGCCAGAATTAAAAGGAAATTGCGCGAGTGGCGGAAAGGCAGACGCACCAGCTTGAGGGGCTGGCGGGAGTAATCCTGTGCGAGTTCAAATCTCGCCTCGCGCACCAAAAATTTACGGTGCGCCTCGCGCACCATGGTTCGACGCGACCTTCGGCCTTGCTCACCATGGCCCTGAGCAAGTAGAACGCGTCGAAGGGCCATCCTTCGGGCGGCCCCATCGTCTAGCCCGGTCTAGGACACAAGATTCTCATTCTTGCGACAGGGGTTCGAATCCCCTTGGGGCTGCCAGGTCTTTTATACACTTGTATAGTGTAGGAGGATTCGAAGGGAGCTGCCGAGCCAGTAGAAGGGAAGCCGCGACGAGCAGGAGCGGCAACAACAACCGAGGCAGCGGCTGGCCGACCGAAGGCGAATAGTTTCTTAAGCCGAGCTATTGAGGAGGCTTAAGAAACTGAGCATGAGCCGGAGGCGCCGAATCCCCTTGGGGCTGCCAAGTATAAACTTTAGAAGTTTTTAAAAAAGGAGGTGCACGATGATGGAAATTATGCCGGAGAGTCAAGGTAACATCTTGGGAATTAAGGCGAGCGGAAAAGTTACTGATCGAGACTACAAAGATGTCTTTATTCCGCGCCTGGAAGAGATTCTTAAAGAGCACGATAAGGCACGTTGTCTATTTTATATGGGTGAGGACTTCCAAGGCTGGGAAATAGGGGCTATGTGGAAGGATGCCCTGCGCTGGGAGCACAAAGACCAGTTGGACAAGGTGGCCGTTGTCGGTGGACCTAAATGGGCCGAATTGGGGGCAGAACTGGAAGGCTTTTTCATGAAAGGGCAGGTCAAAAGTTTCACTGGCGAGCAACTACAAGATGCCTGGGACTGGATAAAAGGGTAAAGCTAGTAGGATTTTATTGGGATGCCAGCTTTGTTATATGAATATTGAGATAAAGAAAGCAGATGTTGCTGATGCGGAGGAGATACTCGCCCTCCAGAAATTAGTCTTTCGGGCCGAGTCCAACGCTTACGATCACTGCGCTATCCCACCATTGGCACAAACCCTGGAATCAATAACCAGCAAATTTAGAAACAAGGTCTTTCTTAAAGCCGTAAATGACGGGAAAATAATAGGATCTATAAGGGCATTTAAGGAAGGGGAAACCTGTTATCTTGAGAAGCTTTTCATCCACCCTTCTTTTCAAGGGCATGGTATCGGAACGAAACTGATGCAGAGAATAGAAAAATACTTTGTTGGAAAAGTAAAAAGAATCCAGCTATCCACGGACAATAACAACAAACATAATGTTCAACTTTATCAAAGACTCGGGTACAAGGCCTATAAGACTGATAAAGTTGCGGATAATGTGACGTTTATCTACATGGAAAAATATCTGCCGATCAGACGTTAAACTTGATGAACAAAATGTCACCGTCCTGCACGATGTAATCTTTTCCTTCCAGGCGGAATTTTCCGGCGTGCTTTACTTCCTGCTCGCTGCCGCCCGCTTTAAGGTCATCATACGAGAACACCTCCGCCCGGATGAAACCTCTTTCCATGTCTGTGTGTATTTTACCTGCTGCAGAATGAGCTGTCGTCCCTTTTGGTATGGTCCAGGCCCGGACCTCATCCTTGCCGACAGTGAAGAAAGATATAAGACCAAGTGTTTCGTAAGCCTTTTTTATAAAGGAATTGACGGAAAGCTCTTCTTCTCCGATGTCTTTGAGGAAAGCGGCTCTTTCGGACTCTTCAAGACGCTCGACTTCCATCTCAAAGTTGGCGGGTATTGCTATGCAATCAGGCAGCTGTGATACGATCTTTGATGTCTCTTCCGTTTTCAGGTCTTCTTCGGATATATTAAGGACCGTCATATATGGCTTGAGCGTCAGGAACTGAAAAGAGCGCACGAGCTTTTCTTCCTGCTCATCAAGTTCCGCTTCTCTGGCTTCCTCCTCGACCTCGAACTTTTCCATGATCTTTTCCAGAACGGCCATCTCAAGCTCGTCCTCTTTCTTTTTGCCGGTTTTTTGGAACATGGCTTTTATTCTTTCGATCCTTTTTGCCGTGATGCTCATGTCAGCCATTATGAGGCCCATATTGATATAGCCGAAGTCTCTAAGTGGATTGATTGTTTCATGCGGATGGGGAACGTTCGGGTTTTCAAAAGCGCGTATCACGTATACCAGGG
>JBHIBX010000257.1:0-2245 GCA_046759285.1 Candidatus Omnitrophota bacterium | reverse complement strand
TTGGGATACTGGAAAAGAGCTCCCATCCTTTTCAGATCCTGGAGGAACTGGTTGATGATTCCGGCGTTCCGATTTGGAAAGGGGAGGCGGAATCATTGGCAAAGAGGCTGTTAGCTTATTATAGGAAAACGGATAATAATTCGTTTCAGTACGCTGTCAGCCGATTAATCAGAAATAAAAATAATCATTTCAGCAATCCTGCACTATTGGATCTTTATCTTGAAGTCCAAGGGGGCATTTTCTTCTACCATACGCATTCGGTTTTCCCAGAAGCTATGAATCGCTTAATAGAAAAAAGAAGAACCGCTGAAGATAATGATTTGCTCATTGAAGTATACGAAGAAATGCGCAAGGGGAAAAACCAGAAACAGACGAAACTTCTTAGAGGCCTCATAGCCAAATGGGAAGGTGAGCGCCTGCCATTTGATTTTGTTTTTGGATTAGTCAAAGATGCGCGGAGTTCTTCGGATTGTGAATACGATATTGAGAGCCTAATAGATCAATTGAAGGGGCAAAAAAGAACAACGGAAGATGTTAGGCAGCTTGTTGAAGAATACAGAAAGTCGAAAAATCACTCCTTTAAGAAATTCTTGCGGGAACTTGCGGTTGAATGGCAGGGAAAACCGCTGCCGATCGATTTTGTGGGAGAAATTTTAGAGGATGAGTGGGCCGCGAAAGAAAATTTATGGCGTAGTGGAGTGGTAATAGACGATTTGGAACGGGATAACAGCGTGCTTTTAAAAGGTCGGACGATAGGAGAATTGGAGAGTCTAATAGAAAAATTGTTAAAGCTGGGAAAGGAGACCAAGAGCTCCTGGGACGACAGAAAACTTAATCGCATAATACTCAAAATTATTGAGAAACGCGGAAGCGAACTCTCGAGACCCTTGCTTGAATCATTAGCTAAGCATAAAGATTACTGGCTATCCCGTGCCGCAAAAGGCGAACTCAAAAAACGCGAAAAACCCTCAACAAATTTTCCCGCGTTTACTATCCTTGCCTCTTCTCCCGAAATACCTCTCTGGGGGCGGGTTTTGTTTTGTGCAGCTGTTATATTAGCTTATATCTTGTATGCTCACGGGGAAGAAATTTTACACTGGATTAAAGTGAAACTTAAATTAAGAAAATATAAACGGTCCGGAGTTCTTCAGTTTGATGATATCGCCCGGGTTACAATCGGTGAAGAGGACGAAGGTCCTGTAGACAGAGTATTAGAAAGATTCAAGGCAGGGCCCACACAATTTGAAATAGAAGCGATACATCCGAATCCGCCGCCTCAAAATAAACCCGTAGTAGCCGTTTTTGACGTTCATGGGACACTGCTTGAACCCACCTGGAAAAAAGAATACCGCAGAGCTTATAAGGAATTAATCGGAAAGCATCCTTCCGAAGAATGGATGAACGAAAATGTAATCAACAGAACAAAGGAAGAAAGCGTCACCGCCTTATGCCGATTGTCCGGCAAAACACCCAAAGAAATAAAAACCCTACTTAAAGAAACCCGCAGCAAGATGGAACAGGAAGCGCCGCCGAAAGCGATTCCCGGCGCTCTTGAGCTTGTGGAAGCCCTTCACGAACGAGGCGTGCCGATAGTCATAATAAGCGGTTCTACCAAGGATCGGATCGTTCCTCATCTTGAAAAGGCAGGATTTCTTGAATATGTGCCGGAAGAGAACATCATCGACAGGGGAACAAAAGCCAGAAAAGATTATAACAGAGCGGAGGTTCTCGAGGGCGTAAGGGATCAATATCCCGGCCATACTGTCGCGTATTTCGATGACTGGTTAGAGGCAACGGAAAAAATCAAAGACTGGGCGATATGTTTCGGAGTACCTCAAGGCGAAGGAGAAGAATTTAAATATAATCGCCAGAAGCTGGTAGAGGCAGGAGTTCATTACATCATCCGCGGTGAATATTATTGGGAAGTCTTGGTTAAGCTTTTAACTGTGCCAACACTTGGTGCACCCGTTGGTAAAACTATTTTATCTGACAGGCTGATCAAATGGCAGGACATCGATGAGCATGAGGAGAAATTGAAGGAGGTCATCGCAAGAGAAAAGGGCAGAGTCGCTTTTTACGTCCACACAGGGGGAAAATATGTTGGGTACATGGAAGACGGCTCTTTTAAACCAATTTACCCCAATGCCGATGTTTATTTGGAAAATATCAAACGGGCCTTAAAAGAAGAAAAAGGTGTTGTATTTATCCTGGGAGGATCTTTTGAGCTGCTGAAAGACATTGACAC
>JBHIBX010000256.1:0-2252 GCA_046759285.1 Candidatus Omnitrophota bacterium | reverse complement strand
GCTGGTTCGCCCGGTTCCTTGTTCAGTCCCGGCGCCTCTGCCGCTACTTCTGGGAGTTCGGCATACGCGTTAAACGCATTTACGCACATGCTTGCCATAAGAATAACCATTAAAATTATTAGTTTCTTCATCGTTCTGCTCCCTATTATAAATAAAAAACCCACTCATTCTTCTGAGTGGGTTTGGAACGTTCCCGGGGCTTTAACGAAAGCCCTTTTCGGCAACTGGCTGCCATATCCGTTACTCAGGATTTAGGCCCTGCAGCTTTGCGTCCCACCCTTTCGAATGGTTTGCCCTTAACAGAATCTTAACATTTCGCTTTAATTATATCATATATTAACTTATGGAGCCACTTTAAGGAGCTTACTTTTTGTTTCTTAACGCTTAAACCTAGCCTTCCCCTTAAAAACCTAAAAAGATCCCGGATATTTCGCTTCGCGAAATTCCGGGATGACAGCGGTTATACTTTCTCTACTACCGTACTATCAGAGATTTTATTGACTTATGTGTAAGCGCTTCGGCGAGGACCACCTTGTTGTCGTAATAAGCTATGTAGGTGGGATCAGTACCATCCACCCAGGAACCACAGTTAGCATATATCCCGTCACCCATGACATCAAGTTGCGCTTTGTGTGTGTGTCCGAAAACGACTATTTTTGCTCCCTTCTGTATGTGGCCTCTTACTGCTTTCTCAAATTCTCCGAAATGACCGCCTTTGAGCAAATACTCTTTTGAAGAAGGCGTTACCTTGTTCCTGATCAAAGCAGCTTCGCGGAGGAACTCATCCATGTTTTCCATAGCATTCTTTGCCCATTGATCAATATCAGGATGAATTAATCTTTCTAAACCAGCTACAAGGAAGGTAAAGTGTTTGCCCACAGGACTCTTAATCGATCTTAGCGGATTCTTATAACGATTGAATACATCATACCTGTTACCGTGCTCAGCAACGATACCACTCTCTTCATCACGGTACTCTATCTGTATCCCGACATTTGCTTCCACGAGCTTTACAAAAGGAATATAATCATGATTCCCGATGACATAGGTAACTTTTAGCTTTTTTCTCAGACTTAAAAGCTTATTCACAACATCTATATGTCTGAACAAGATTTTGTCCAACTCGGCCTGCCAAAGTTCGAAAAGATCTCCCACTACGACCAGCTCCTGCGCTTCCTTTTCAACAAATTCAAGGAACTTCAAAAGTTCATTATCGCGGTGAAAATCATCTGTTCTTGAACCATCACCTATGTGAATATCACTTATAAATACTTTCATTCCCTCACGCATTTATTTTTTTCTGCATTCAGCCAATCCCTTATAAACTAAATTTTTTACTTTGTACCGGTTTCATTGGGACCAACAAATACGCCAATGTGTAACACATGAAACCGGTACAATCAGTTCGATGAAACCGGTTCAAGCTTTCAGCATCCCCTACCGCTAAAACTCCCAAAATAAGGGCGATTATGGCTGAAATTTGGCGAAAGATCTTATTCGGCATACGGAACCATATATTTATTCAGAAATTTCTGGATATACAGCATTGTTTCTTCTTTTGCATCGCTTGGGCTTTCCGCCACCCACATGGCAAAATTATACAGTACCTTAATGTCAACCTTTAACCATTTATTTTGCTTTGAAAGAACATAAAATAAAGTGGTCATAGCTATTCTTTTGTTGCCATTTTTGAACGGGTGGTTTTTAATAAGAAAATAAAAAAGGGCTCCGGCTTTTGCGACAAATCCTGGATATAGATCTTTACTGCCAAAAGTAACAAAAGGGGCTGCCAGGCAGCTCTCCAAAATATTGGGAAACCTGGCCCCGAAATCCGGAATCGGTTCATCAAAACTAAGATGCCTGCGTGTTAAAGAAAATATTATCTGTTCGACTTCGTATACGTTAACTCTACGCATTATTCTTTCCCCAGCATTTTTAATACTTTTCCGTATTCCTCAACAGTCCTTTCGATCACTTCATCAATTTTCCGTTTTTCCTCATCGGATAAAGGATGACCTATAATATCCCCTACTATTCTTTTAATTTCTCCTGTCGGGACAGCGAAGGTTTTTCCGATTTTTAGCGCCTTGATTTCTCCGCTTTTTATTTTGTTGTGAATAGCAGTACGACTCAAATTTAGAAGTTTAGCGACTTCTGTTATGGAAAGGTATTCTTTTTTTGTCATTTTAGACCCCTTCATTTTATTCGATACTTTACAATTATAAAGTATTATTGCCAACTTTACAAGTGTA
>JBHIBX010000255.1:0-2261 GCA_046759285.1 Candidatus Omnitrophota bacterium | reverse complement strand
TTCAACGTCAGAGGAGGAATAATAACGACAGTCGAAGCGGAGTATCAGCGATAACACTACACGCTATGCGCTGTACGCTAATAACATGAAAATAAAATACCGAAGATATTACATCTATTATCTGCTTAAAATATTGTTCTTTTTTATAAGCCTGATTTCGCTAAAAGTAAGCCTGGTGATCGCTGATTTTTTGGGAAAAATAGCTTTTCTGGTCATACGCAAATACCGGGAAATAGCAATATCTAATTTAGATACGGCTCTCAGCAGCGATCATGAATCGAATGTACGGATAGCAAGGAATGTTTTCGCGAATTTTGCCAAGAACGGCGCTGAATGGATAAAACTGTCCACACTTGATCCGAAAAAAATAGGCGATCTGGTAACGGAGGATCAGGGGCTGGAATATTTGGATGATGCACTTTCCGGAGGAAATGGCGCTGTTATTCTAGGGTTCCATTTTGGGAACTGGGAGCTTCTGGGGCTTTACTTAAGGTATAAAGGATATCCGGGCGCTTTAGTCGCAAAGCGGCTGTACTTTTACAAATATGACAAGTTTATCGCAAGACTGCGCCAGAGATACGATGCCAGGATAGTATATCGTGACGAATCCCCTAAAAAGATGTTGAAAATACTGAGAAGCGGGGAGGTGTTGGGTATAGTTCCCGATCAGGATGTCGACAGCATAGATGGGGTTTTCGTGGATTTTTTTGGAAGATCGGCGTACACCCCGACAGCGCCTGTGAAGATAGCAATGGCCGCGAGGACAAAAATAGTCCCTGCTTTTGTAATACGCAAAAAGGATAATACGCATAAGCTGGTCCTGGAAAAACCGATCGATATCCCCGGAGGGAAGATTTCTGAGGAAGATGTAAAGAGATGTACCCAGGCATGGACGAATGTGCTGGAGAAGTACGTAAGAGAATATCCTGAGCAGTGGGTGTGGGTCCACCGGAGGTGGAAAACGCAAAAATGAGGAACAAGGTCCTGTTTTTTAGTATTGTGATCGCGATCGGCGTCCTTACTTTCTATTGGGTCAAGAGCAGCGAAGATGCCCCGAAGCAGACAATGGGAAAAGATACGAATATCGACCACCTCAAGGGACTTGAGCAGAAAGTGACCGCTTTTAATATAGATGGGCGCACTTCAAAAGGCGTCAAACAGTGGCATCTTGAGGGTAATACCGCGGAGATGATCGACGGAAAGATATATTTTAATGACCTTGCTGCAATTGCTTATGGAGAGGAAGCGACCGTGAACCTTGTTTCGGACAAGGGGATTTACGACAAAGAAAATGGTGAAGTCACCCTTATCGGGAATGTCAAGGTGACATCCGACGACGGTTCGGTGTTGACTACGGAGAAGGCCACGTGGTCACAGAAAACCAAGTATATTTCCTCCGATGTCCTGGTACGCATAGAAAGGGACAACATGGTTGCCACGGGAAAGGGCGGCATGGCGAGTTCATCTGATAAGATGGCGATGCTCAAGGAGAATGTGGAAGTCAAGATAGAGCCGGATACTAAAGTAAACTCCGACGGTCCGCTGGTAGTGAAGCATGATGAAAATATAGCTGTATTCTCCGACAATGTTAAGGTCGAAGACAAGGACGGGAAACTCTTCGCCGACAAGCTCACAGTCCATTTAAGTCCGGAGACCCAGAAGATCGCCAAGGTCGTGGCGGAAGGGAACGTCAAAGTGCGCAGGGGAAGAAGTTACACGATAAGCGAAAAAGCTATATATACCGAAAGCACCAAAAGCGCCAAGCTTCTGGGAAATCCACAGGTGATAATCGATCCGGGAGAATTGCAACAGCTCGAGGGGATCGGGAGGAAATAAATGCATTTATTGGAAACAAGAAATCTTGTAAAGGAATACAGCGGCAGAAAGATAGTAAGGGACGTCAGTATAAATGTCGGAAAAGGCGAAGTGGTAGGCCTCCTAGGCCCTAACGGTGCGGGAAAGACCACGACATTTTATATGGTCACGGGGATCGTAAGGCCCGACATGGGGCATATCATTTTTGATAAAAGGGATATCACCAGGCTCCCTATACACCAGAGGGCCCGCGCAGGGATAGGTTATCTTTCGCAGGAACCGTCTATTTTCCGGAAACTTACGGTTGAAGAAAATATCATGGCGATCATGGAGACCCTGGGGTTTCCCCGAAAAGAAAGACAGAGGCAGCTTGATAACCTGCTCAATCAATTAAAAATATCCCACCTGCGCAAGAACAAGGCTTATACGCTGTCGGGCGGCGAGAG
>JBHIBX010000254.1:0-2269 GCA_046759285.1 Candidatus Omnitrophota bacterium | reverse complement strand
AATAATCATCGCATTCATACTTTGACATGTCTTTATAGTTTGTGATCGCTTTGATATGGTCGTCGGGCCTGCCGGTCTTGTAATCTATGACCCTTATCGCCCCTTCTTCCTCTTCCTCTATCTTATCGAATGTCCCCCTGAATATCACCCCTTCCGGAAGCGATATCTCCAGCTTGTTTTCAAGCTCGAGGGGCATGACGGGCGAAGCTGATTCCTTATCGTACCAATTCTTTAACCCGTCCAGCTTGCTCACACACCAGTTCTTTATGGAATCGTTCACGCCCTGGTATTCCAGTTCCTTTAAAAAACTTTTCTTGAAAAATCCGAATTTCGGAAACTTCTTTTTCCCCATGTAGTCGGCGTAAACTTCCTCAAGAGCCTTGTGCGCGCAGTTTCCGAAAGTTAGGTGCTGATTTTTAATGCCCGGAAGCATAAGAACGTTGTCATACAGAAACTTCCTTCTGCACTTTATATAGTTATTCAGGCTTGTCGGGTTCAGGGAAAGATGCGAGACAATATCTTTCAGGGTATCCTTCGTTTTAGCAAAAGAGTCTTCTTCTATTCCGCGGGAAAGATAGCTGACGAGAAACTTCTCCTCGTCAGAAGGCGAACCCGTTTCGGGTTCGACGCTTAAATGGCTCAGGAACGGGCTTACAATAACCTTCTCGGCGGGAGTCGCCGAATATACAAGATGAGACTTCGCGCGTGTCGAAGCCACATAAAAAAGGCGTAATTCATCGTACCGATCCAAAAGCTTTATCTTTTCCTTCTCTTCGACGCGCTCCTTGCTTTTGTAGATGTCCGGCGGCAGAGGCACAACATCCGGCTTTCTCCTGAGAGGCCAGCTTTTCTGATGGAGGCAGAACGGCATGAACACGGTATAAAATTCCAGACCTTTCGCCTTATGGGCCGTATAAACACGGACACCATCCTGACTAAGCGTAGCCAACTCTCCCTTGATGGGCATGCCATGTACTTCCCTCAGATCCATCTCTTTCATGAAATCATCAAGTCCCAGTGCCGGATTTGCGAGGTCGGATCCCTTCACCATATTTATGAAGGAAACGAGCCCTCTGAGGTCCCGCACGCAAAGGACCTTGTCCTGCCCGTAGCTCTCCAGGATAAACCTGTAGAGGCCCGTATCTTCGATGTACCTCATGAGCATGTCGTGAACGGGCCGGTTCCGGGCATCAGTAAGGAGCCTCGACACCGCCCATGCCGCTTTATGCAACGCGTGAGGATTCTCAAGCCCGAGTTTGCGGGAAACCTTGAGCCCTTTTGACTCTTCCGCGAAATGCTCCTGGAATTGCTGAAAAAGGTTGATGGATCTGAATTCTTCAACGCCTTTTTCTTTGGCGGATTGTTTCTTCCTGTTAACAAATCCTATAAATTTCAATATATCGGAGTGGAAAACGCCTATGTAATCGGAGGTAAGCACTTTGTAAAGGGCCAGCGATTTCCTTTCGTTGCTTGTCGTATCCACATTCGCAAGCTCAAGCACATCAAGCATCTGCCGGACACGCTTCTCTGACCGTATATCTTCCTCCCCGTCCGTGGCGTAAGGGATGCCTGCCTTCAGGAAAGCGTCTATGACTTTTAATATATAGTCCCGCTTGCGGACAAGAACGGCCATGTTATTAAAGGGCTTTTCTCTTTCCTCAGGCGTCAGGGTCTTGTCTTTTTTTATAATATCAGCCTGTCGTTTTATCTCTTCCACCATGAAGGCAAGTTCTTCTTCTTCCGTTGAAAACTCTAAAAACCTTATATCCCTGTCACTATAATCACGGCACGCCTTGAGTTTTTTCACGGCTATACGCTCATCTTCGGGAAGTTGTACGATGATCTCGTCCGAAAGATTTATGATGTCTTCAGTCGACCGGTAATTATCCTTAAGTGCGACGGTTTTCAGTGAAGGCAACCTCTTTTTTAATATGCGGAAATTGGACAACGTAGCTCCCTGAAACCTGTATATCGCCTGATCATCATCGCCCACGCAGCAGATATTTTTTGTATCTGGATCGAGGATGGCAAAGAGCAGCTCAAGCTGGGCGCCGTTCGTGTCCTGATACTCGTCTACCATTATATACCTGTACTGGCTTACGAAGCTGTCCCTTAAGTCCTTGTCTTTCTTAAGAGCGTCCAGAGCGATAAGGATCATATCGTCATAATCTATGCGTCCTCTTTCGTCAAAAAGAATGTCGCAATCCTCGTTCTTGAGTTTCTCGTAATTTTCATAAATGATCGCGAGGGCGTTCAGGCGCGTCATGTG
>JBHIBX010000253.1:0-2274 GCA_046759285.1 Candidatus Omnitrophota bacterium | reverse complement strand
ACGATCCTCACTGGGATTACAATATAAAAGGAGTTGTGCGCATAAGCTCCGGTTCTACCGGTGACCCCGAAGGGGTTCCGGTTCTCGGAACATTGGAAACTTTACCGGACATTATCGAATCAAACGATATCGATGAAGTAATATTGACAGAGGCAGAGCTTCCGCGTTCAAAGGTGATGGACGTCATACTCGAATGCGAAAAGCGTATGATAGAATTCCGCCTGGTAGCTGACCTCCTCGGGATGGTCACTTCGCAGGTCGATATGCGGACTATTGACGGCGTGCCACTTTTGGGCCTCAAGGAAACACCGCTCTCCGAAAACTACAACCGTTTTATAAAAAGGGTGATGGATATAGTTTTTTCGGCAGTCGGGCTCGTCGTTATTTCTCCGGTTTTACTGGTCATTGCGGTTCTGGTAAAGTTAAATTCGCCCGGACCGGTTTTTTATCTTCAGAAAAGAATAGGCGAAGACGGACAGCGATTTGCCATGTTTAAATTCAGGACCATGGTAGAGAACGCGGAAAAAGGGGTTGGAAGGATCTGGGCCAAGGAGAACGATCCCCGGAGGACAAAAGTAGGGGGTTTCCTGCGAAGGTTTAATCTTGATGAATTACCGCAGCTTATAAATGTTCTAAAAGGGGAAATGAGTCTTGTAGGCCCCAGGCCGGAACGTCCTCATTTTGTAGGCAAGTTCAAGGAAGATATCCCCCGTTATATGGCCAGGCATAAGATCAAATCCGGTATGACCGGTTGGGCCCAGGTTAACGGTCTTCGCGGAAATACCTCCATCGAAGAACGCACCAAGTACGATATTCATTATATCGAGAACTGGTCGCTGACCTTTGACCTCAAGATACTTTTCATGTCGATCTTTGCGATAAAGAACGCGTATTAATATGTCTAAAGAGAAAATAATCCGTATTTGCGAAGGAACCATCGAATGGTGTTTCTATGCGCTTCTTGTTGTCGCGACGTTCTCGATTTCCCTGGTAGAAGTAGCTGCCGGAGTGATGATAGCTGCGTGGTTGGTAAAAACAGCCGTCAGCCGGGACTTAAGATTCCTTCGCTCCGTTCCCGTTAGATTAATAATACTTTTTTTTCTTTGGACGGTGCTTTCGTGTCTGAACAGTGATTACTTCAGCGAAAGCTTTCGCGGCGTATTTTCTAAAGTCGCTAAGTATTCTTTGATCTTTATAATTGCGGCGACGAGTCTACGGAAAGAAAGGATAATAAAAAGGACTTTTTTTGTTATTGCCGCCACAGCGGTGGTCATATGCGCTAACGGTTTTTTTCAGTATTTTGCCGGGTTTGACCTTATAAGGCACAGACAGCTTATCTCACTGGACTATCTTCGCAGGATCTCTTCGTCTTTCGTCCATCCGAATGATTTCGGTGTTTATCTTATTATAGTCAGCACTGTTTTTATTTCGTTCGTTTTATCGAGAAACAGCGATTTGAAATACAGGATCAGCGCGCTGATCGCGCTTTTATTTTCACTGGGCGCTCTTTTTCTCACCAAGTCGCGCGGAGCTTGGATATCGTTTTCGGCGGCTTTCCTGGTTCTGGGAATCTTAAAATCCAGACGGATGGTGGCGGTGTTTCTCGCGATTCTCCTGGTGATATTCGTGATGCTTCCGTATACAGCCCAGGAGCGGATATTCAGTCTTGCAGATCTAAAAAGCGGGACGACATGGGAGCGGTTGATGTTGTGGAAAGGCACGATCAACATGATAAAGGAACATCCTGTTTTGGGGTTTGGGATAAATACTTACAGCAGAAACTTCCCTAAATACAGGCCTCCGGACTATCCTGACGCCAGATATTCTCATAACTGTTATCTTCACATGGCTTCTGAGGTCGGGATCGTCGGCGCGCTCTTGTTTTTAATTTTTCTCGTTACAGTATTTGTTTATTCCCTAATGGGCATACTCCGGATGTCCGTAGGGCCGCGCAAAAGTATTTCTACAGGGCTTTTCGCGGGGCTGGTCGGGTTTTCCTTGAACTGCATAGTTGACACTCACCTTTATTCGGTGACTCTTGCTGTTTTCTTCTATCTCTTGCTCGGTTTTTGTTTTTCATTAAGCCGAGTGAACCCGGCTGACGTATAATCATGAAGAAAATACTTATTGCAAACATATTTGGTATAGGGGATGTGCTGTTCACTTCTCCTCTTATTGCCAATCTCAAAAAAGAGGCAGGAGGCGCTCAGATAGATTATCTCTGCAACGCGAGGACGAAAGCAATACTTGAATGCAATCCGGATGTGGATGAGA
>JBHIBX010000252.1:0-2278 GCA_046759285.1 Candidatus Omnitrophota bacterium | reverse complement strand
GATTGAAAGCCCCTGGACCTTCTTCGCCTGGTAAACAGCCGTCATCGCGTCTATCCCGGTCCCTGTGCCTATGACCAAAACGCGCATATCACTCCTGCCAGCCGCCTTGAGCCTGTCGGCTGTCTCTTTTATCTCATGCGCGGCAGTTTCCGCGAAATCAAGCGAAAGCCTATTGTCGCTTAGCGGCGAATACACGGCCATGTCCTGAGCTAGAAATTCACGCCCGATCAACTTCTGCAGTCTTTCTGAAAACTCCGGAAACACATCGGGCGCTATAGGTATATAGCCGGCATCCCTTATCTTTGTGTAAGTCTCAAGCCTACCGGCTTCATTGAGTTTCCTCCCCCGTTTTATTTTATGCGTCAATTTTTTATCCTGTCTTTCGATCGTCATTCGTTGTAAAGAACGCAATAAATAGTGGGGATCGTTGACATCCTTTAGTGCGATGAATAAGGCCTCTCCATCAACGGGAACGGTGCCTATCACTTCTCCGGTTCCGTTTCGCAATACCAGTTCCCCTTTAAGCCCCAGTATCTTCATTATTCTCTTGATTATCCATTTGTATACTTTTTGAGAACTTAAGTTATACAGCCACTTTACAAATTTGCCTTTAAATTTAATCCGGAGCATTCCGGAACCGACTAAATATTCACATGATTCGTGAAACAGCGCTTCGAAAGAAGTTGCCAGATTTTTATGGAGGGCGATCAATCTATGCTTATTGAAGGGTGAGCTAAAACCAAAAAGGTCTTCTACTAAAACATTAAAAGTGTAGAGCTTTGGCGGTGACTTCTCGAGCAGACTTAATATTGAAAGGATCACCTTTTTATGCGCCTCTTCCAGGTCTTCCATCGCTTCAAAATATGACTTAAGAGCAGCGGCATGCAATTTGCCCCTAGGGGTAAGATCAATAGGCGGAATATCTTTCCGGGTGTCCTTGCTTTTAACTTTTGCCTTCGCCCTTCCTCCGCTTATCTCTAAGCTTTCGACATACGCGCAGTTCCCCATCTGATGAGATCCTTCCTCTTCATCTTTGAATAGCTCAGGATATTCGTCCGGCAATCTTTTGCTGGAGAAAACTAGCTTTATAGCTTGTTTTTCGCTTCCGTCACTATACGTTATTCGATTGATAATTATGTAATTAATAATGTTCTCCGCATCTTCGGGGGAACACGAAGGCCCGAAATGCTCCTGGATCAATCCTACGATAAGCGTTCGATAATCCTCGACCGTCCAGTCGCTTTCAACGTCGAACATCTTCTCCCACAAAGTATCCACTAAATTCAGCGCCGCCAGCCTGTACACTCTTTCACGTTCACTGATCTCTTTAGCGTCCGCCCCCGCTTCATCCTCAGGCCCAGACTTTGCAAATGACTCAACATCTTTTGCCGCGTTTCTCGTTCCGATTAAGGAAGTTCCGGACATTCCCCTGCTCTGGACAAGAATAAAGAAAACATCATCTGATATCCTCTCTAATATCGCGAATTTTTTGAAGAATGCGTCCTGCTCAAGGATCCCTTCCGTTTCAAGCCCCATCTCGGAACCATGGCTCATTAAAATAGGAAAATATATGTCTGAAGTGATATCCATTCTTCCCGGAAACAGGTAGATCTCATCCAGTCCCATCTCTCGACCCGGCCCGCTGTAGCCTCTCGTTGCCTTTCGCTGCGTTCTTTTGCCGTCTTCTATAGCCTTTGCCAGCCCCTTAAGGGTCCTGCGCCTGCTCCCGTAATCTATGGTAAGGACATAGCCTTTCTTCAGGCTCTTTGAGATGTTTTCCATCCATCTGAGGGCATCCAGGTTTACCGCTATTTCTAATCCGCTTATTTTTTTGCCAAAAATAGTTTTTTCGCCGATAAGATCATCAATATCCCGAATATCCTCTATGGAGCATATCTTTTTTACATAGGCTTCGATTTCCGGCGTTGACGGCTCGTCCCAGACTTCAACAAACTTTCCGTCTCTATAAGTTACATATGCTTCTCTCAGCTTGCCTCCTGCTATCTTTACCCTGTGGATGGGAAAGGCATCGAGAAGCTCGTTTGAAAGAAATACGCCTTCGACATCCTTAAGCGAAACATCAACCGCTGAGGCATTTATCCATTCGACTTTTGAAGCATATCTCTTCAGCCTATCCTTTTTCTGTCTTTCAATTAAAGCGGGACTTATCTCTACGATCGTATATTGAAGTGCTTCGAAAAATTTCTTACCTATCTCGTTCTCGTCGAATTTCTCTGAAAATTCTTTCGCGGCGTCAAGGATGTCCCTTGCAAGCGTC
>JBHIBX010000251.1:0-2278 GCA_046759285.1 Candidatus Omnitrophota bacterium | reverse complement strand
GTTAGCAACAGTATTCCTTGTATTATCAGGAATAATCCAACTATCCATTGTAAAAGGTCTTTATACACTATGACCAGTATTCCGAAGATGATGCAGATTACGGCTAAGATGGGCTTTGAAACGGTTATCCCGATTTTTCTTAATCCCTTTTCTACCACAGCCATGATTTTACCTCCCTATTCAACGTTTCAAAATACGCCAGCAGTTGATATATAAGACCTTTGATTAGAGAAGGCCTTAGATAACAAAATAGTTTCAATGTGACAAGCTGAGTGATGTCTTCGGATTCTGAGTCGTAGATTATCCATAAATTTGAAGTTTCCGTATTTTAGTTGTGTTTATTTTTTATGGTTGTAGATCGTGATGGTTAAGCAGTATAGAACTGTAAAATTGCCTGCCAAAATGTTAGAAGCCGTGGAGCAGTTGCTGAAGGAGCATCCGGAATATGGTTACTCCAGTATTGCTGCTTTTGTCAAAGATGCAGTCAGGCACCATTACTTATGGTGTGTTCATAGAATAAAAATAGTAGAGGAATGACGCATAGTTTAGATTCTGATTTGAAGCATGGATGAATCCAAAGTCTTTTCTCAAAGCTGTCCAGTTTGTTCTTATCGTTAAGGGGAAAAATGGGATATCCATGAAAACGAAAAAGGTTATGATCATTATTTCTCTTGTTGACGAGGCCCAAGAAGAAGCCAATGAAGCGATTGAAAAGGAAATATTCCAAGAGCTTTCGAAGGACATACTTAGGATTCCGTGGTGTAAAAAAGTGGAAAAAGTCGAAGTTACAGAGACCTAAAGATATCTTATGCGCACGTGTAACTATGCGCAGCGGGTAGACTAGGAGCGGAGACATTTACTTATAAAGATTTTATATTTAACGTGGATAACTATTTGTTTTCTAGGTGGTTAAGCCATGGACACCCTGATGGATATAATAAAACGTGGAGAGACCTGTCCCTACTACACGCTTTTGAATATTAAGATCGAGGAAGTGAAGGATGGATACGCTCGTTTAACCATGAACTTGGAGGAGAAACATCTTCAGTTTTTGAAGACAGTTCACGGAGGAGCCATAGCAAGCCTAGCCGATTCAGCCGCAGCTTGGGCAACAGTAGGTTCAGCTGGTTTGAAGGCTGTTCCCGTAACTGTTGAAATGAAAATAAATTTCCTGGCGCCGGTGGAGTCAGGTCGTTTAATTGCTGAAGCTCGAATCGTACACAAAGGCCTTAAAATCTCCTTAAGTGACGTGGAAGTGAAAGATAATAAGGGACGATTAGTGGCGAAAAGCCTCGTAACGTACTACCTACGAAGCAATCGACGACGATGATGGTAGCGGGGGGTTGATTTGAACAACCGATCTCTGGGTTATGAGCCCAGCGGGTTCACCTGGCTACCCCACCCCGCTACTCGGTGGGTAACTTCAAGATCCTATTCGCCTCGAAATTACCCAACAATATAACAATGTAACTTCGTTTAAAAACTTACTCTTATCACAATTATGCGCACATTTTTACAGATTGCAGATTTGAACGTGGGGGCTATTATCGTCTACACTGGTTATAGCCTGATAGATCCTAAGCTTTTTAGGCAATACGGCTTCGGTTTTCACCCAGATATTATAACGAGTCCCCAGTCTGATGCACGCATGCAGGAGCAAACGTCGCGAAAAAATTAAAAGTGAGATACATATAAAAGGCTCAGAAGTAAGTTTTGATTGCCAACATGAAACCATTAGGAGTCCGATTCACAGTATGAGGAAAAGGAAACAATCAAGACTGAGCGTTTGGTGGCAGGCCTTTAGATATCATTTTATACCACCCAGCATTTTTCCTGCAACACTTGGCGGATTGATTAGCTGGACGGTTGACAAAACTTTTTCTTTATGGTATTTTTCCCTTGTTCTGGCGGGTGTCATAATAAACCACATGGCGCTAAACATGACTGATGATTATTTTGACTACAAACATTCCGTTGATCGGTTAAAACCTGGAGAAAAAAATCCTTACACTGGAGGGAGTGGTACGCTAACTAGTGGATTAATCACCCCAGTGGCTATGTTTAAGGCTTTTACATTGTGCTATATGATTACTGCCGTCATAGGAGTTTACCTTACTCTGGAAAGAGGTTGGCCCATTTTAGCCCTTGGGCTCTTCGGCATGTTTTGCTCAATCTTTTACACAGCCCCTCCCATCAGTTTTTCTCATCACGGCCTCGGAGAGTTAGGGCTTCTCATAAACTTCGGCACTATCATAGGCTTAGGCTCCTATTTTGTTCA
>JBHIBX010000250.1:0-2308 GCA_046759285.1 Candidatus Omnitrophota bacterium | reverse complement strand
GGTTGAGGGTGAGCGCGAGCCGATAAATGATCTCAAGAAATACCGCTATGTTAATGGGGACAGGCTGGAGATGCCTGACGTCTCTCCCATTGAAGTAAAGATAACCGAAAAGGGATACGTGGTCTTAGATAAAGGTTCGGGGATGAGCCCGAATATATTGTTCGAAAAGTTTCTTGTGCCTAAGGGCACTACAAACGCTCTTGAGGGAAAACCCAGGGAGAAAGACGCTGAAATACGCGGCGAAACGAGGATATTCTATACCGAGCCCCTGAAGGAGGAGGGCGAAGGCATTGTCTCAATACAGATAAGCGGGGTAGTGAATATCGACGTCCCTGTTTTCGGGACAAACGTCCCGAAGGAAATGATAATAGAGCTTCCCCACGACGCCTGGCTCCCGGAATCAAGGGACCAAATAGCAATAGACTACACAACAAAAGAGGGGCTTTTGGCGATCATAAAGAAACTAACTGACACCAGCAGGACAGATATAAAGGACAGGTTCGCCCTGATGAATGGCCTTGCTTTATTGCTGGCCCACCTCTTAGCCGACAGTGAAGACAAGAGCCTGTTTTATAAGTTCAGGATGTCTTGCAGCGCCATATTGCACCAGGCAAGGGAAAATGGCGCCGTTATCCTGCCCAACCGTAAAGAGTTCCGCACGCTGGTTCTGCCAAGGGGTCAAAAGGCCATTTACCTGGATGAGCGCCTGTACGAGTTCAGTCCCTCCTCCTTAAAGGGGGCCGAAAGAATAAGAGACTTTTCGTCTCCAAGTCACACCCTTTATGTGGCTGACATGAAGGTGCCCCGTGACGGGGATATATACCTTGAAGGAAAATATCCGAATGGAAAAGGCTGGATAATCCTGGACAGAAAGATCTGGGAAAAACACAAGGATGACCCGTGGCTGATCAATCTCTTGCTGAACTTTAGTATCGGATACGGCGATAAAGGAAGGCAGCTTGGAGATATCGCTGGGAAAAGAGAAAAAGCGGAAAAGGAAAAGAAGGAAAAAGCTGCCAAACCGGAAGTGCCCGAAGAGGAGCCACTGAAAACGGTTATTCTTCATAAAGCTGTTGATGACGCTGAAGTTGACGCTCTCTTGAAAAGTATCTTTAGCGGGGAAACCGGCAAGGTCCTTGATGCTTTCTCAGAAGAAGACGCCAAATTCATAAAACTCAAGACGGAAGAAGCGATCCGCGCCCGGAAGATCACAGGAGAAAACGTTGATAGGATCAAAAAGCAGATGAAAGAGTGGCTGAAACTATTAGTTCAGCTCAGAAGTTCAGTAGCTAAAATATCGCCAAGCGCACTTAAAGAGGACTGGGTCGGTTTGGAGGTTTTTCATTCTACCTTTGAAATTCTCGCGTTAAGCGGGGAGGCATGGATAGAAAAGCTAAGGGTTGCAAATGGAAAGTTGTATTGCTGGATCGATTCCCCCAACACCCGCAATGATAAGGTATACGAAATAAATGCGGAGGGAGAAATCACGTTTGTCGGCGAAGAAATGATGCCTGTATTCGTGAACAATAATGTCTATCTTGTGAAGTGGAATGAATCGGGCGACATAGGTCAAATTGAATTAAGGCAAGATGGAAAAAGTAAGGTCCTTTCTGATAAAGTTCTCCATTTGGACGAAGAAACAAATAAAGATGAGCTTGTTGTGCTCCTGCAGAAAGGCCCTCACCTGACTATAAGCGCCATAAAGGGCGAACGCGTAAGAGAGATATGCACGATAAAAGACAGAAGCGCCATAGAGGACATAAAAGAAAAATCACATTATCATCTTCGCAATATCTTTGTGGGTGGAAGTGGAGTATTTTTCTACGCCAGAACGTCAAGTGATGCACATGTCTACAGGGTTGATTCTGCCGGTAATGCAACAAAATATACAATAGATACATCAACTGAAGAGTGGATGAGAATGATCGACATAAAAGTCTTTCCTAACGGAAATTTCGCTGTTTATATGACTTTCTTAAGGGAGGGGATTACTGTACCGGGCATGTTGATCTACAATGCTGACGGAAAGGTTATATTCAAGAAAACCGATTTCAATCCTGTGACCTCAGAAACAGAAGCCGAAGTGCCAAAGATATGGGAGCATGGCGGCTATATATATTACCAGGTAAACTACCAGCTCATGCGCGTTGACCAGGACGGAAACCTGGAACAGGGATTCTCCTTGGAGGCAATAGGACGGGAGGGGAAAATTGAAAAAACTGAAGATTCTGAAGAAGACCTGATCCTCAAGCTGGAAGCCATGATCGAAACTTATGGGGACAGACAGTTCGTCGAAATGGATGAGACA
>JBHIBX010000249.1:0-2317 GCA_046759285.1 Candidatus Omnitrophota bacterium | reverse complement strand
TGAAAAAAGTTTATGAGGAACTCGATTCATTCACGGCTGGTGCTGATAGAATGGACGATATGACTCTGGTCATCATCCAGAGAACTTCTTAGCCCCTCCTTTAAGAAATAAAGTCCAGTATCAGATGATTAATGTATATCTATTCCACGTCGCTCCTGAGCGTATCTCTGTTGCTCAAGGATCCAGCCCGTTTGTGCACGCTAGACTGCAACATATCTAAGCCTTTTTCGCACGTCAGCTTGGATAGTGATGCGTCCTAAGTTAACTAGATTTAAAAAAGATTCTTATAGCTTATAGATTTTGTGCAGGCCAGCTTGGACAATGTCGCGGACCAAGACACTTATCTTTGACTAGGCACGTTTCTGCTCAAGGTCTATAGGCGGATCGCTCGCTAAGGATCGCACCGCCAGGCCGTGATCGCCTAGGAGAGCACCAAGTGTTCCCAAACAAACATGTACCAAGGTAAAGCTTAATCCTCGCAAATTGTGAACGAGATAGAGAAGTTCTGCTCGTTTAGAAAGAGACGACCTTAAAAAAAAGGTTAGAGCAGCAGTGTTTTATTAGCTACAGCGTTACTGTTTTTTAGTCTATCCAGGTGGGATGATAATATCAGGATCGTCCATCCAGATGTTCATCTCTTTATCACAAAGAGCAATAAAAAATTCATAGCGGCCAGATAAAACATCATCTCGGATTGTAGCCTTTACTTGATTACTTGAACCTGATCGGAACCGCACTTTTTGTGCAGGTGAAGTCGGATGGAAATGGACCGCAAAAGGAAAACCATCTTCACATTTGAATTCAATGGAATCATTACGGTTCGCAATAAGTCGCCGAGGATCGCACTCTACTTGATCGCCTTCCAACTTAATTGTAATGGTGTGGGTTTCAGGATTTTTAGACATGTTCCCTCCTTTCCCTTCCTTTATCCCCAGATGGACTGGCAATAAAGGTCGGCTAATTTATTAAAATTTAAACGGTTGCCTATATTTGGCTTTGTCATTTGTTTATCTTTGGTGAATCAAACACACCGGATCCCTCTTTTTTAATCAATTGTTGGTAACGAGGGTCTTTACGGAGTTCAGAAAGATCGGGCTCTCCACGAACTTTTTCCATAGAACCGCCGCGTTCAATATATTCTTGGAGGACTTGAATTGCCTGGTCGCGTTGATTGGCGAGTTCAAAGACCAGAATGCAATTAAAGAGAACCCTTACATTACTAGGAGTTAATTCTCGAGCCTTGGATATTTCAGCCAGTGCTTTTTCATGGTCTTCTAATATTGCGTAATAGCGGGCTAATTTTCCATGAAGCTCGCTATCTCTAGGATTAATTGCCAGGAGTTCTTCAGCTAATTGAATGGCACGTTGATAGGCTTCTCGGGCCTTTTCTGAATATTCTGGTATGTAACGGTAAGCATCAGCCAGATTCCCCCAAATCGTGTAATCTTTCTTTCCCAGATCTATCGCCTTTTCATACATATCCATAGCGTCAGTATACCTGCTTTGAAAAAAGTATAATGTACCCAAATTTGAACAGGCGTCTGGCCTAGGGTAGATGGCTATGGATTTTTTGAACATAGCTATGGCCTCGTTAAAACGACCCATATACAGGTAGCTAGCCCCCAAATTATTATAACCAAGAGCATTTTCAGGATTATCAGGAGTTAATTCCGTGACGTGGCGGAACATTTCTTCTGCATCTACATAGCGGGCATGTTTGAGATAAAATACTCCCAGATGACTGTACCCCGACCAATAATCTGGTTTCAATTCAATTGCTCTTTTATATGTATCTTCTGCTTCTTCTGGTCTTCCGAGCTTTTGATAGGTTAAAGCTAATTCTCGGTAAGCATCAGAGCTTACAGGATCAAGCAGTAATGCTTGCTTAAATTCTTTAATGGCGTCCTCATATTTACTAGTATCTCTATAAATAATTCCGAGCGTAACTCGGACAGGCGCCAGGCTTTCACTCAACTGAATTGCATGCTCGCAGTATGATTGTGCCATTTTAGTCAACTCTGGGTTTTTCGTAAGTTTCCACTTAAGCCAATAGGCTTCCCCCAATCCTGCGTAGGCCAAGGCGTAAGAAGAATCTTTCTCAATCGCCTGATCAAACAAGCCAATTGCACTGGCGAGGCTTTCTTCATTATCGGATCGTAGCAAGTAACCACGGCCCAGCAGGTAGAATTCGTAGGCGTCCGGTACAGTTGTGCCTCCGGCTGTCAATACGCGACGAGTTTGCGGTTTCAGTTCTACGTCCAGCATCTCTACCAATCTGAAGACAACATCATCCTGCAAAGTGGAAATATTTGTGATG
>JBHIBX010000248.1:0-2319 GCA_046759285.1 Candidatus Omnitrophota bacterium | reverse complement strand
TCCGAAAGCGAAGACGGTAACTGCTATAAGGTAGATCTTAAAATCCCGAGGCAGATTTCTAAGGCTTACCCTGAAATGCATCAGGCTTCCCTTGGTCTGGGTCTCTTTCAGGAAAAACAAGGGCACCAAAGCAAAAAAGGCCAGAGCAGCCGCTATAAAGAGGATGGATTTAAACTCCATTCCCAGAAAGAAAAAGAATATAAATGCCACCGCAGCTCCGATAAATGCTCCGGTATTATCCATCGCCCTGTGAATGCCGAAAGCTTTGCCTTTTACTTCAGGAAGCGTTGAACTGGCTACGACAGCATCACGCGGGGCGGTCCGGAGCCCCTTTCCAGTCCTCTCCACCGGCACCAGGACGGCAAGCGTTCCCCAGTTCCTGGCAAATGGGAAAAGCAGTTTGGCTGTCGACGAGACAAAATAACCCCAGAACACGAAGGGTTTGCGTCTGCCGACTTTATCAGACCAGTATCCAGAGATCATCTTTAGAATACTGGATACGCTTTCCCCCAGGCCACCGATCAGTCCAAGCGCGATACCCGTCCCCCCGATGGAAGCGATAAAAAACGGAAATATCGCGAATATCATCTCGCTCGAGATGTCGTTTATGAAGCTCACGACCGCCAGGAGGATCACGTTAGCGCCGATCCCTCGAAAGAATCCCTTATTTATCATAGAAGTAGATTTTACACTATATTTGGCTCGGTGTTAATCTTTTTTCTTCGATTCGGAATTATCAAGTTTCGCTTCGCGGATCATGCTTGTATGATGGGTGATCTTGATGGCCAGCTCATCGACAATCGAATATATGCAGGGTATAACAACAAGCGTAAGAGCTGTAGCGAATACAAGGCCCCAGCAGAGAGCCATCGCCATCGGGACAAGAAAAGGGTCCTTGCCGCCTATACCGTAAGCAACAGTCGAAAGTCCACCCGCCGTCGTTACTGTCGTGAGTATAACGGGTCTTATCCTCATTTGGCCGGCCTTGATGATCGATTCGGCCCTGTTATGCCCTTCCCTGCGAAGCTTGTTAATGAAATCCACAAGGACTATTGAATCATTCACGACGACGCCGTTCAATCCTACCACGCCCATCAGGGCCATGAACGAAAAAGGCAGGCCTTGAACAATAAAGGCAATGATAACCCCTATCAGTCCAAAGGGTATGGCCAACATGACTATGAACGGTTGGACCAGCGACTTAAAGAACGAGGCCAGCAACAAATATATGATCAAAAACGCAAAGAAGAATGCCATCACCAGACTTTTCAAAGATTCTATCGTCTCCTCCTGTTCTCCTCCTAACTTGATAGAGTAACCAATATGCTTGTCCGGGATATCTTTGAATTTTTTAGCCACCATCCTGTTGACATTAAACGGGGTGTTCTTTTTTGTGTCTACGTTGGACGATACGGTGACTACACGTTTTCCATAGTGGCCACTTTGTTCAGCGGTATAAGATTACCATACCTGTTCCGGACAAGTACCTTATCAAAAATCTCCAGCGTGCTGCTGTCTTTTGCCTCTTCAAAACGGACCGTAACATCAGTCTCTTCCTCCGCCTTTACGGGCTTTATCTTCGTTGCAATATTCCCCTGAAAAACACCCCTAATGGTCTTGGCGATCTGGCCTATAGTCAGCCCGGCCATGGTAGCTTTGTTGTGATCGACTTTAACCCGTATCTCCTCTTTTCCGGTTTTGCGGTCCGAGGTAATATCAGTCGCGCCATCTATAGTCCTTAAATAGTCCATGACTTCTCCGGCGATCCTATCCAGGACATTAAAATCCTCGCCCCTGATCTTGGCTTCAACAGGTTTTCCCACCGGAGGCCCCGCCTCGGGTTTATCAAACCTTACTTCATCAAAGCCAGTAAAATCTTTTACTTTTTCACGCACCTCGGCTATTATCTCATCCACATCTCTCTTTCTGTCCTGGGCCTGGGTCAGGTATACGGCTACCTGGACAAGATTGCTGGCTTTTCCGGCATACGGGTCCATGCGCTCTTCTTCGATCCTGCCAACAGTCGTGACATACGTATCCAGTTCGTCGCCCGGAAGCTGAGCTACGATATCCTCATAAGGAGCTATAAGCTCGTTCGTTTTTTCGATCGGCGTCCCGACAGGAGCTTCGGCCCTTATAAAAAAGTAGTTAATACCCGCACTTGGAAAGAGAATAAGCTTCATGACAGTCCCTGCAAGGACAAAACAAAGGACCAGCCCAGCAATAACTCCCAGCATGACCTTATATTTTCTTCTTATGGCTGCTCTTACCACTCTCGTGTAAAAAGCGATCAGGTTCTTGAACCAGGGCATATCCCTT
>JBHIBX010000247.1:0-2325 GCA_046759285.1 Candidatus Omnitrophota bacterium | reverse complement strand
TAATATACCAGAATGTGTAAACTATGTGCTCGGAATAAAGTGTTAAGGATGTGCCCGGAATATACCTGAATGGCGGAGAGGGAGGGATTCGAACCCTCGGTAGAGCCTTACAACCCTACGGCGGTTTAGCAAACCGCTGCCTTAAACCAGCTAGGCTACCTCTCCGCTTTGTTTGTCGGTCGTCGCTTGTCGGTCGTCGGTCGACAGCTTTTATGACCGACGAAATACGACCGACTACCGACGGATTATCTTTTCCCCAGGAAAAATTCCTGTATTATAGTACGGCATTCCGGTTCCAGTATGCCGCTTATGACCTCAAGATTATGATTAAAAAGCCCCGGTTTTGCCA
Source organism: Candidatus Omnitrophota bacterium (assembly GCA_046759285.1). Taxonomy (GTDB): domain Bacteria; phylum Omnitrophota; class Gorgyraeia; order Tantalellales; family Tantalellaceae; genus JBHIBX01. The sequence goes on along the minus strand of JBHIBX010000247.1, from coordinate 1,976 downwards.
GGTCTATTGCTGAACCGCAGGCGCCTGTTTTTGAATCGACAGCGCCGTAAACTATAGTTTTAAGTCGCGCAAGTATGGCCGCGCCTACACACATCGAGCAAGGTTCAATTGTAACATAAAGATTACAGTCGTTCAATCGCTCATTCTTAAGGTAGGACGCAGCTTGTGTTATAGCTATCATTTCGGCGTGAGCAGTGGGATCCCTAAGCGTCTTTATCTGGTTATGAGCCCTCGCAATTATCTGGCCCTTGTAAACGATTACAGCCCCTACAGGAACTTCTTCCTCATCGAAGGCCTTTTGGGCCTCCGCAAGTGCTTGTTTCATATAAAGTTCATCTTTTTTCATGACAAAAAAATGGCGTGCCAGGCAGGATTTGAACCTGCGACCAACGGCTTCGTAGGCCGCTACTCTATCCGCTGAGCTACTGGCACGCATGCTATTTAATTGATTTTTTATTTTATCACATCTATAATATTAGTCTATGAAAAACATGGTTGTGCTCTATGATACAGATCCTGAAAACGCGTCCCGCCAGGTGGTCCTTTTTAAGGATCCCATTGACACGATAACGTGCTACAGTGAAAGTGAGATAGCCAATAGTCTGGAACGCCTCGATAAGGCTGTTAATGATGGCTATTACGCGGCAGGTTTTCTTTCCTATGAACTGGGGCTTTATTTCCAGGAAATACCTTTTCAAAAAAAATCCAGCTTTCCCCTTTTCTGCTTCGGCATATTTTCTTCGTGCGAAAAAGTGCCTTTAGAAGGGCTGGAAAATCTTTTATCCAACACAAAAAACAAAGATAATTTTGAGATCCGCAACGGCTATTATTCCCTCCCCCGGGATGTTTATTACGATGACATAAAGCACATCAAAGAACATATAAAAGACGGAAACACTTACCAGGTAAATTACACTTTTAAATATAAATTTGATTTTGCAGGTTCGCCCGGAAAGCTTTTCAATCACCTTAGAAAGAAGCAGGACGTGCCATACGCGGGATTTATCGACACTGGCCGATGGTCTATCCTTTCCCTTTCGCCGGAACTTTTCTTTAGAAAAACGGGAGATGAGCTAATGGTGCGTCCGATGAAGGGTACGGTAAAGAGAGGTAAAAGCAATGAGGAAGACACCCTGAACAGAAAAAACCTTACACAATCAGCCAAAAATCGCGCTGAAAATATAATGATCGTGGACCTCTTGAGAAACGATCTGGGCAGGATCTCTCAAACAGGTTCGGTAAGTCCTTCCAGTCTCTTTGACATAGAAAAATACCAGACGGTCTTCCAGATGACCTCGACGATCCGTTCACGCCTTAAAAAAGACATGACGTGGAAAGCGATATTTGAGAATGTCTTTCCTTCCGGTTCAGTGACCGGCGCGCCGAAAAAACGGACCATGGAAATAATAGCCGAGACTGAAAAAGAGCCACGCGATATATACACCGGCGGCATCGGGTATATCACGCCCGATGGAAATGCCCAGTTTAACGTCGCTATCCGCACTATACTGATAGATAAAGATACCGGCACCGGAAACATGGGGATCGGCGGCGGTATTGTTTATGATTCGCTCCCTGAAAAAGAATACAATGAAAGTTTATTGAAGGGTAGTTTTTTGACAAATTCGGATCTTTCCCCGGAATTTGACCTGATAGAAACGATGCTTTGGGAAAACGGTGAATACTTTCTCCTGGACCTTCACATGAAACGCCTTAAAAAAAGCACGCGCTATTTTTCTTATCCCATGGATGAAGCTGCTATCAGAAAAGCTCTTGGAAAAACTTCCAAGTCCTTTTCTGGCTCGAAAAAATACCGGGTAAGACTGGTTCTTAAAAGATCAGGAGAAACAGAAGTTACCTCGTCACTCATAGACGATTCTCCAAAGAGCCCTCTTAAAATCGCTTTATCCGATAAGAGAACCAGTAAAAGCAATGCCTTTTTCTATCACAAAACTACGAACCGCTACCTGTATGAC
>JBHIBX010000246.1:0-2328 GCA_046759285.1 Candidatus Omnitrophota bacterium | reverse complement strand
GCAGGGCCACATCCTGTGCTGTTCAATATAAAAATTCCGATCAAAAACAAAACAAAAATAATTCTCATTTTCCTAAAACCTAGAGTTATATTTTAACAAACATATCCTGTGTCACTATGGCGGCAGCGCCTATCGCAACGACATCTTCTCCGAGACTTGTGGGAAGGACCTTCACGATCTTCACCGACTCTTCATAAGCCCATTTTCTTACGGACTTTCTCACGGCTGAGAAAAATATATCTCCCGCTTTTTCTATGCCGCGGCCTATAACCACAACTTCCGGATTGAAAAGGTTTATTAAAAACGCGATCTTCGTGCCGAGATATTCCCCGGCGTCTTCTATCGCTTTCTTCGAAGTCGGGTCGCCTTTTTCCGCGAGTTCCACGACCGTGAAAAAGTCGATACTTTCAGCGTCTTTACCCGTTTGTTCCAGAATAGCCTTTCCTTCTTCCGGATTTTCTGAGATATAACTTTTTACCCTGTCGGTTATACCCAGGTCTAATCCTCTTGAGCGCAGGCAGCACCCGTATTCATATGTTTCCCAGCAGCTTTTTGATTCCTCGGGCTGCCCGGGTGCGGGCGGGTTGATGTTAAGTTCCCCGGCGCTCCTTGAAGCTCCGCAATACAACTCCCCTTTAACCACAAGGCCCGAGCTGGAATCCGAACACATAAAAATGAGGTGTTCGGCGGCGCTTGATGCGCCAATACCGGACCATCTTTCGCCGAATGCGGCCAGGGCGGCATCATGCTCAACAACCACGGGAAGGTTCAATTTGCTTTCAAGCTGGTCGGAAAGATTGGCATAGCTTACGATCTGCTCTTCTTCGACAGCGTACCGCACCATCTGCCTGTACCTGTCAAGCACGCCCCAAATGCCTACTCCTATTCCCTGGAAGTTTGAAGAGGCCACGCCGGACTTCTTCACGAGAGACTCCGCCAAGCCCAGCACCCTTTCGGTAAGCTTTTCGAATGATTCTTTTTCTTTTTTGATCTTTTCTTTTGCGACAACCTTGCCGGTCGTATCTAATATAACACCGATAATAGAAGGGTCTATTGTAAGGTGGGGTGCTCCAAGATCGATCCCTATGCTGTATTTATACTCCGGGTTCAGCTTTAAAAGTTCCGGCCTCCTTCCCCCGGAAGAGATATCCAGACCGGTTTCGTACACTAGTTTCTTCTTAACATACTTACTTACGTAATTCGATACCGTGACTATGTTCAGGTCAGTTACCTTTGAGATCTCCGCGCGGGATATCTCACCACTCCTTCTTATCGCGTCAAGTATGTTCAGGTTTCTGCGTTCTTTTTCAGACAACCTGTCTTCCCTCACGATAAAGTCCCTCATAGTGATCTCCCCTCTGGATTACCTCGGATTCCTTTTTGAATACCACTTTTTAAGAACTTCTTCGGCGGGTTTGTTCTGGGGAGTAAACCCGCGGTTATATTTGCCGCCCATGTTTACATTAGTGCCCCAGTACCACCAGTAAAACCCGTAAAACCATTCCTTGTCCCAGAATGTTTCAAAGAACACTTTGTAGTAATCTTCCTGCAGCTTCAGGTTTATTTCCTTCCTGGGCGCGTGTTCCCACGGGCGTATGGCCGCTCCATCAGCCGAATTACACCCAGCCTCGGGGAAAATGATGGGCTTTCCTATTCTTTCCTGGAACTCTTCCATCTCCTCGACCCACTTCACCAGGCTTTCCTTAAGCTGCTCGTAACTGGGGGCCATCTCCTCTGTAAGAGGAAAATAAGCGTTAACGCCCACGTAGTCCAATAAGTCCCAAAACCTTATATCGATGTACCTGTCCCAGTGGGCTGCGTACGTCAAAAGACCACGGTAATTGCCCCTGACTTTCTTTATGAGGTCGCGCCACATAAATCCTTTTACTGCAGCCGTTGTAGAAAGTTCCGTACCGATGCATATCATCTCAACCTTTTCCTTGTTGGCGATATCCACGTAATGCATCAGGAAATCAGTATATTTGCTGAACCACTGGTCCCAGTCGGAATCCTTTAAGGAGCCGATCTCACCCCTCCAGCTCCCATCGGAGGTGTCCAGAAGGTCCAGGTGGGGTTTCAGCATGACCTTCATTCCGAGCTCGTGGGCCTTTCTTATCGCGTGTATAACAGCTTCATCGCTAGGGGTCCTGCTTGTCGGGTGCATATCGCTTGACCAGCAATTTGTCTGGTACCATGTCACGAGAATGCTCACCCAATCGGCACCGAGCTCCTTGACCTGCGTTAGCGATTCATCGGAAGAATCGGTCAAATAACCCCCGTCCGACCAGGTGACGTACCCGATCCCTTTCTGGAACTCTATCCCGTAGC